>CAIZKT010000438.1:0-6622 GCA_903933565.1 uncultured Victivallales bacterium
CAGCAGGGCCTGCACGAGCCCGAAGAGTGGCGTTTCCGAGAACGGCCGGTTCTGCGGGTCGAAGGCAGGCAGTCCGATCGCGGCCAGTTCCCGCTGCAGCGGCGCGACCGTTTCGCGGTCGGGGACGCCGACCGCCAACTGCGGGCGCAGGGCCGTAACGCCCGGAACCGCGGCCCCCCGGCCCGCAACGATGGCGGGCGCGATCCGGCCAGCCTGATCGTCGGGCGTGGCCTCCAACCAAAGATCGGCGGGGCGCAGTGTGATCTCACGTCGTTGCCAGGCTTCGGGCAAGGGGCGCCCCCAGGCATCGAAGGCGAGATCCTCGCGCTCCGGAGCGGCGACGAGCACCTCGAGCGCGCCCCCGGCATCGGCCCAGCGCTCCAGCATCGTCATCAGCAGCTTCGGGGGGTCGGGCACGGCCGCCACGACGACCCGATTGACGGTGGACGCCAGGCCGCCCTGGCGCGCGTGTTCGAGCTTGAGATCGAGGGCGTCGCGCAGGTGCCAGTCCGCAAGCTGCCTGGCGTAGCGTTGCTCCAGTTCGGCCATGGCGGCCCAGCGTTCGGCCTCCTCGATCTCCGCGCTGCGTGCGGCGACCGCCGCGATGTCGAGGCCACCATCGGCCAGTTCCTGGCGCAGCTCCTGGAGACGGCGCGCCACCTGCAGCGCCCAGGCCGGGCTGGGAGCGCGCCCCTCGCGCGCCCCCAGGAAGGCCGCGAGTTCGCCAGGCGGGACCGCCTGCAGGACGGACGCCCAGGCCAGCAGGCTCTGAGTATCTGTGGCCACGGCCGCGTTGGGTGGCGGCGCCAGCAACACCGCCGGGGTCACGATCTCCGGCCCCAGCAGGGCGACCCCGCGCGCCGCGGCGGCCAAGGGCAGGGCGGCGCGCAGCCGCCAGCTCGACTGGCGCGTGGGCACAACCACCACCAGGCCGCGCCAGTCCAGCAGGCCCGGCCCAGCCTGGTCCAGGAGATACGCCGGTACGGTCTCGCAAAGGGGCCGGTTCCAGCCCAGGAAGGTCCTCATCATGTCCATCTTCCCCCGCTCATCTCCGTGCCGCGTCTTTGGGGCCCGTCCTGTCGCCCGAGCCACTCTCCTCGGGGGTCGTGGGCGCTTTCGACACACGCTTCTTCCCAGGTGCGCGCGGCATCTGTATGCCCCCCATGCTTCCCATTGCGATCACGTAACCGGACCCATCCCGGTAGCCAGGGCGTGGCGGCCACAGAGGCAGAGCATACATCCCGGCGTGAGCTTCCGCTAGAGTCGCGCGGGCGATTGCATCCGGATGCTGGCGGCAGCTCTGACCGCCGATCAGCCATGAGGCCCACGTAAGTTTCGTCACGTCACCCGGCCTGCTCAGGTTCGGCGCCGGTGGGGGCCGGTGCCGGGTGCATTGAATCTGGTCATGCACTCCAGGATTTCGCGGCGCTGGCGTAAGCTGACAGCGGATGCTACGGTGATTTCAGCATAACAAGGCCGACAGGGAGAAGCGGCTAAGCGCCTGCGGGTTGCCATGGCCGGACTCCCGGAAGGGAAGATTGGCATGGGTGCTGACGGGTCGATTCCAGCGGTCGAGAAGCCCGGGTGGCGGCTGACGTTCCAAGACGAGTTTGAGCGGCCGCAGTTGAACGACATGCATTGGTTTGCGGCCTACCGATCGGGCCGCAAGGAGTACTTCAAGCGGATCGGCAAAGCGAGCCGCTGGACCGACCACAACGCCCACTACGTGATCGAAAACGGCATCCTCAGGCTCCGCATTGACACCACGCTCCCCTTCCGCGCCAAGCAGAGCGATCCGTGCGTCAGTTGCATCCAGACGTCGGACCATCGTTTCGGGGCGACCCCCGATGAGTACCAGATTCTCGACAAGTTCGCCCAGAAGTACGGCTGGTTCGAGATCCGCTGCCGTTGCCCGCGCGGGGAGGGTCTGCTCAGCGCCTTCTGGCTGCACCAGCACGACCCCACGAAACAGGAATACACCCCCGACGGCGGTCGCAAGACGGTCGGGGACGGGCCGCTGGAGATCGACATTATCGAGCAGCAGGGCCGCCTCATCACCGCGGCGACCAGCACGGTCGACCTCAATGTCCACTTCACCGAGAACGCACACTATCGCCCCGCGCTGGCCATCGACGCCGCGGCGGAATTCCATGTCTGGGCGATGGAGTGGCAGGAGGGTCAAATCGACTGGTATCTGGACGGCAGGCAGATCGAGACCTATGCGGGGCCCACCCCGCCGGAGAAGATGTTCGTCCTGCTGGCGCTCTTCCAGTACTCGGGCTGGATCGGGACGGTGGACCCGAAGCTGACCTATCCGCGCGACTTCGAGATCGACTACGTGCGGGTCTATGCTCGGATTACGAGCTAGCCGACCGGGGTGAGCTCGGGCGCAGGTCAGTTCCGCAGGGGTTCGCTTCAGGAAAACGCTCAACGCTCAAGGCCGCGAAGACCGCAAGTCTCGTTCTGGTATGTCCGGCCCGCCCTTGGAAGCCGGGATCTCCACTCGCCTGGAGTCGGCGGTCCGCACCGGCTACGCCGGGGCGTCCGCCGTACAGGGGGATACCGCGAACCCGCCCGGAACGGGCGATGGCATCGCGGGCTCCAGGGCTAGACACGGGGTTCTGCAAGAGCCTCCCTTGTAGGAGACTTGCAGCAACCTCGTAGGTGTCACCACCTAGGGAACTGACCTGCGCCCGGTGAGCTCGAACCCAGCGCCGGGACAAGGCAGCATCCCGTGTCTCGCCCGTGCCTCTTCAGGCTGCGGCCCACTCCTCCCGGAGCAGCCCCACGGCCCGCCGGACCGAGGTCTCAAGATCGCCGTCGAAGCCGCACTCCATGACCAGATGGCCGTCGTAGCCGATCGCCTTCAGGGCGCGGAAGGCGGAGGGGAAGTCGGTATGGCCGGAACCGGGCTGCAGGCGGGTGCTGTCGGCCAGGTGGACGTACCCCACGCAGGCGCCGCCGCGGTGGAGGGCCGCCGGGATGTCCGCCTCCTCGATATTCATGTGGAAGAGGTCCGGCATGATCTTCACGGCCGGGCTGCCGATGCGCTGCACGATGTCGACCGCCTGTTCGACCCGGTTGAGGAAGTGGGTCTCGTAGCGATTGAGGGGCTCCAGCAGCAGGTTGACTCCAAGCTTCTCGGCCTGCGGCGCGAGGCGCTTGCCCTGCGCTACCAGAAGCTCCCGCTCCAGCTCCCAGCGGTCGGCCACAGGCGACAGGTCAGGGTAGGGATTCGCGCCGAAGATCGGCACCTCGATCAGGCCAGAGGCGCCCAGCTCCCGGCAGATCTCCAGGCGCTCCAGGTCCAGGGCCACACCCGCGTCCCGCCGGCTGCGCTCAGGGTTCAAAAGCTGAAGGCTCCCGACAATGGCGCTCACCGCGAGCCCCGCGTCGTGCAGGATGGCCTTGAGCTCGGCGGTCCCGTAGGCCACCGCCTCAGGCCCCAATTCCACGGTCTCGATGCCGCAGCGGCTCCAGAGCTTGACCTTGCTCCGGAAATCGTCCTTGGAACCATACCCGAAACGGATGCCGAGCTTCATGGTCGAATCTCCTCTTACCTGGCCAGCGACTGCGCCTTCAGCCAGCAGTAGAGGCTGTCGCCGATCTGGCGGTAGCCCTCGGTGGATGGATGCAGGCCGTTGCTCAGGCGGCGGATCTCGGTCTGGCTCGCGGCGTTGCAGGGCGCCTTGGTGGTGGGGTAGTTGTTGACCCCGTCGAGATTGAGGTAGGCCGGGATCAGGTAGATGAACTCCGACTCGCGGTTCCCGTACTTCGCGAGCAGACGCTCGACCACGCGGTGCTGGTTGCGTTTGTACTGCCAGCGGTTCAGGGCGCACTGATAGTTGGCGCCAAAAGCGTCCTGCGTGGCCGCAGGCGGCACCAGCAACAGGGCGCCGATCTTGGTGTCTTTGCGCACCTGATGCACCATGTCGACCAGCAGGTCGTAGTAGGTACACATGGCGTCGATGCTGGCGTCAATCGTCGCCTCGGTGGCCTGGGCGTTGTCGTTGCAGCCGAGGAGGATGGTGACCGCGTCGGGAGCCTGACCGCGGTTCTGCTCCTGGCAGTACTGCGCGAAATCCACCTTGAACTTGCCCTCGCCGTCGGGATAGAGGAACGGACTGCCGCAGGCGTTCCACGCCTTCCAGTCGAGGTCGCCCTCGGGACGCTTCGCCTCGGTGAAGTAGGTCATGAAGCGCTGCGCGGTCCAACCGCCATAGCCTTCGATCCGGACGGCCGGGCTCTTGGCGTTCGGGGCATGGCCGACCAGCGTCAGCTGCGGGTTGCCCTCGGCCTTGCACAACTCGATCAGGTGCGCCGGGTACACGGCAGCGTGGGTGAGGCTGTCGCCGATGGTCAGGACACTGAGCGCCACCCCCGCCCCGGCATTCCTCGGCACGATCTGCAGAGTCGATTCGGCCCGCGCGATGATCGTGTTCGCTTCGTTCCGCGCCTCGATCACCAAGGGGAACTCGCCGACATCCTTGTCGGTGGGCACGCAGGTCCAGCGCTCGGCCTGCTGGCTGCCCTTGGCGCAGGTGACGTCGAACGCGAGGTTCGCTGGATTCACGACCAGGCAGACGTTGTCGAAGTACACGTTCATCTCGATGCCGGGCACGGCGTAGAGGCGGGGCGGCAGCACGAGACGGATGGGACCGGGGAGCTGCCCGGCAGGCGTCTGGGCAGCGACCGGCGTGGCCGACGGCGTCTGGGCCAGCAGGCCGACGCCGGGCAGGACCGCAAATGCAATCACCAGGCCACGGCAGAACTGCGGCCGCAGCGCCTGGATGGGTGTCGTCATCGGAGTCACTCCTGGGCGAACCGGAAGGCGAAGAGGTCCGCATCTCTGAGCACGAAACGCAGGCGGATGGGCCTGCCGACCAGACCAGCCAGCTTGGCTTTGCTCGTCCACTCTACCGCATAGTCCGTCGAATTCCCGAAGAGCGCCGGGCATTCGGCCAAGGCGAAACCTGGAATCGCCGCGCCTTCGGCGTCCTGAATCTCGATCTGCAGCGACCCCGCGACCGAGGTCTCGAAGTTGATCCTCAGCCTCTCGCCGGTGAAGAGGAGGGGCTTGGTGACCACCTCGCCACCCGCCAGCGGCGCCGTGGCTGAGACGAATCCGTCCAGCCGCAACGTATAGCGCCGGAGCGAATTGCCCGGGCCGGTCCAGCCCCCGGCATCGGTGATGTAGAAGGATAGCTCCGGGGGCCCGCCGGGGAGGTTGGACGCCGTTTCAGCCAGGCCCAAGGCGGCATATCCGAAGCCGTACATCCACAATGCCGGCACTGGGCCAGGCCGCACGAAGGCCTCCGACCACACCTTGAAGGTCTTGCCGTCGCGGCTGGAGATGAAGCCGGTGTCGGTGTAGTCCGTGCCGCAACGCTGGCACCCGGAGAGCTTCGAAATGTCTTGGTTGAGCGGGGAATACCAGCCGCGGCCGGCGACGTAGCGAGTCGGAAAGCCGAGGTAGAGATGCGGCGCTCGGTAGTAGGGCTGGATCTGGTTGGTGTAGAGCTCCGTGAGCCGTCCGGGCGTGTAGTCCAGCCACTCAGGCTTGGACCAGGTGAGGAAGTCCTTCGAGGTGGACACCATCACATCGCGCCCCTCGCGGCCCGCACGGTGATACTCCATGTAGCAGGCCCGCAAGGGATCCCAGAACGCCAGGTTCTGGGAATCGAAGGCGCCCTCAGTCACGACCGGCTTCGCGCTCAGGAGCGCCCAATGCACGCCATCGGCCGACTTCAGGGCCAGCAGTCCGTGCCCACAACCACCGAGAGCCTTGAATCTCTCGGACGGCTTGCAGTCGGGGTTTGTGTCCAGCATCGGGGAGAAGTTGTGTGAGATACCGTTGCCGGCGCCCTCGCCGAGGGCACTGCCCATCAGGATGATGTTGTTCTGGGTCGAGCCCGCGTATTCGACGATGCCCAGGTTCGGCCGGGTCCAGGTGATGCCGTCCCGGCTCTCGGCATAGCAGGTGACCTCGGGATGCGTGTAGTCGATCCGGCCGGCGCCGATCTGCATGCACGAACCGCGGTAGTAGAGGCGGTAGAGGCCGCCGTCCTGAATGACGGTGCAGAAGCCGCAGGCGTTACCCTCCCAAGGGCGGTCGAAGGTGATCGCCACCTCGCGACGCACGGGGTGGTGCAGCCTCAGCTCGGTGGACCCGCTCAGCCGCTCGGCGAGGTCGTTATCGAGCAGCAACTCCAAACGCGAACCGAGCTCAATCGGTTCGGCCGCGGCGGCCCGGCTGGCGCCGACGGAGGGCAGGACAACCGTGACGGTTGAAAGGGCAGCTCCGAGTCCACGCATGGTCTGTTCTCCTTGTGGCTGATGGGGATAGGGCCGCGCATCTCCGCCCATCCCAGACTCCGCACCACACCCGAGCAGCACGACTCCAGCGCTCGCTCGTTCTGCCGTAACGGTAACCCCCAAACCCGCGACCGACGAGTCGGCGAGTCGGGCCGGGGCGCATGTCAGCTCCGGAGGTGGTGACTACTCAGGTCCTGGGGTTCAGGGTTCAGGGTTCAGGGCCGCGGCCGGGCATACCGGAATGAGACTTGCCGACGCGGTTCCTATTCCGATCCGGCCGGGACTCGCCGGATCGCCTGGAGGGCGG
>CAIZKT010000439.1:0-1723 GCA_903933565.1 uncultured Victivallales bacterium
GTCTCCTCCAGTCGCCGTTTCCCCGTCTCGCCGTCTCGCCGTTTCCTGAACCCTGGCCCCTGAGCCGTCACCCCCTACGGGACTGACCGGCGCCCCGCCCTGGGCGCGAGGCTGGACAGGGCAACCTGGCGCTATAGGGTACGGGCGCACCTGCGGCCAGTATCATTTTCTCTGACACACTCACAGCCTGGAGAACACACCATGTTTGCCACCCTCGGACGCAGTTGGGAATTCGCGAAGATCAGCTACGGCATGATCTGGCACAACAAGCGGCTCATGGTCTTTCCTTTGCTGTCGACCGTCGCCGCGATCCTTGTCCTCGCGAGCTTTGTGCTCCCACTCTGGCAGTCCGGCACCTGGGCACAGTGGACCTCTCCCGCAGACAGCGGCGCCGCAACCGGGACGGCGAACGTTACGATGTGGGTCGTGCTTTTCCTGTTCTACTTCTGCAACTACTTCGTGATCGTGTTCTTCAACGCTGCCCTCACGGCCTGCGCTTTCCAGGCCATGGATGGGACGCCAGCCAGCGTCAGCTACGGGCTGTCGCAGGCCCTGCGCCGCCTGCCGCAGATTGCGGGCTGGGCTCTGATTTCCGCCGTTGTCGGCATGCTCCTGCGCGCTCTGGAACGGAACCGCAAGGGCGCCGCCATCATCGCCAGCGTGTTGGGGATGATGTGGACCGTGGTCTCCTACTTCATCATTCCGGTCATGGTCATCGAAGGCGTCGGCCCCATCGAGGCGCTCAAGCGCTCGACGCGGACCCTCAAGGCCACCTGGGGCGAGGCCTTGGTCGGCAACTTCTCGCTGGGCCTGTTTGGCTTCCTGGTCATGCTGCCGCTGATCATCCTGACGGTGCTGGCTGTCGCGGCGGCCGTCGCCGGCGGCGGCGTTGGCGCCATCGCCTTGGCGTGCCTGTGTGGGTTGGCGCTGGCCCTCGGCGTAGCCGCCACCAGTGCCGCCGACGTGGCCTTTAAGGTCGTTATCTATGCCTACGCCAGCGGCCGTTCCCTGCCCCGCGAAGCCAACCCCGGCGCGCTGGCAGACGCCTTCGCCCGAGAGGGCTGAGGGCCGCTCCGGGGCCGACCGAGCAAGAGCCGACCGTAAAGCCAGACCGCAAACGCTGCTCTAAAGCGAAAGGCGCCCAGCACCGCGAGGTGCAGGGCGCCTTTCTGGCTACCAGGCGAAGTGCTGACTACCAGAGGTAGACCTGGGTCTGAACCGCGTCCCCCATACGGACTCTCTGCCACGCCTGCGCCTCAGCATGGCCATCGAGGTAGGCCACGTTCCACATGTTGCTGTGGGCGCCGGGGCCAGTGGCGGTCGCAGTATTCGTACCGCAGGAGACCACCGCCGGAAGCAAGGTACCGGCGTTGGCCCAGGTCATGCAGTCCAGGGCGATCGGCATCGCCGCTGGCGGGTACGCGCTTCCTGCTGTGATCCAACTGCCGGTCCAGGCGTTTTTCCGCAGGAAGGTGGTCCAGTAGTTGATCCGCGGCCACTGGGTGACATCGTTGCCGTTGGTGGGACAGTAGAATGATTGCTTGTTCGTGGCGTAGGGAAACAGGAGGGCGCCGGTACTCTTAGGGAGTTAGCATTTACTGAAATACCGTTTATGATGACTTCATGGTCAACTCTTCAGAGGAGTCTGGCACATGAAGATTCCGGTGTTGCAGAAACTCGGCGTGTCGCATGAGATGGTCGGACTGGTTTCACGGCTGGTGGA
>CAIZKT010000440.1:0-10597 GCA_903933565.1 uncultured Victivallales bacterium
ACACTTTGCGGTCGCCGACCCAGATCGAGCTGCGGGTGCAGGCCTTGGCAGCAATCCCAAGAGTGCCCAGGGCCTCGACCACGATCTGCAGGAAACGCGCGGGGAGGTAAAGGCGCCGCGTCATGATGAAGCCGTAGTTCAGGTTGCCGGTATCGTGGACGACGGCACCCCCACCGGTGACCCGGCGGGCTACCGCGACGCCGAGGCGGGCCGCGGCGGCGAGATCGGCCTCCTGCCAGGGGTCCTGGTTCCGCCCGATGACCACCGTCGGCGCGTTGCGGTAGAACACCAGCCGGACCACATCCTCCGGGCAGGTGCGCGCCAGGTGCTCTTCGACGGCCAGGTTGCGGTAAGGGTCCAGGCCGTCGAGATCATAGCGGACCAGCTTCAGTGGGTACTCCTGCCTCATCCCGCCGTGAGCTTGCCATTGACTTTCAGGTGGTCGATCAGGATCACGCTGCGGGCCCCGCGCGCGGGGGTGATCACGATGCCTAAGTCGCGGATATTCAGCAGTTTATCCGGGCCAGTGGCGGCCTTTGCCAGCGCCGCCTGGGGGAAGGTCAGCTTCAGCCCGCGGCGCCAGACGCCGGGTTCAAGTTCGAGCTTGTCGCCGACGATGAGGACGCCATTGCCACCGGCCGGGCGGACGCAGGCCGCCACGGGGGCGCCGCGCTCGCCCTGCAGATACAGGTCCGCCTCGATGACGGTGGTAGCGGGCACCTGCATGACGAGGTCGCGCGAGATTTCCATGTCACAGGAGGGTTGCATGACCAACTGGACGCCGATCAGCTCATTCACGCCTCTGCCCTTGGCCCGGTAGAGGGTGCCCTGCGAGGCGCGTTGCGCCGGGCTGACCCGCCAGTTCCCGCTGGCCTCGAAGCCGTTTTCGGTGTACGACGCCGCGGACTGAGTGCATAGGTACGGGAAGTGCAGCGTTTCGCCCCAGTTGCCGGCGCCATCCTGGGCCTGGGCGTGGATGTACCAGGTTCCGGGCTCGTCCGCCACCGCCAGCAGCACCGACGTGTCGCGCGGCGCGATCTCGCCGCCAGCTGGCACTTCGCGCGGGTCCAGGCTGAAGCTGAGCCGATAGGAGCGGATGCCGGTCGCGTCGGCGGCCGAGTAGCGGGCCAGGGGCAGCGGACAGGCGGGGCCAAGCAGGGCGATATTGTCAAGGTAGAGGGTGCTGCCGGGCGGGTTGGTGACGCCCCATTCACCGAAGCCGAGCAGCCGCACCTCGGGGTCATCCACCGCCGGCAAGCCCCGGCGCAGGCACTGCGCCAGGTCCACGGTGGCATGTCGCCACTGGCCATCGTCCTTGGCCTCGGGAATGCGGCCCAGGCCCGGCAACTGGTCGCCCCCGGTCATGGTCACCTGATACCATTCCTTCTTGATGAACAGCAGCAGGTTGGCCCTGGTGCCGGGGGTCAGGCAGTAGTCGAAACTCAGCAGCGGAAAGGCTTTGAGGGAGTACTGCGCCACGCTGCGGTAGGCTGCGAAACGCGCCGCTTTGCCGACCTTGCGAACCTGCAGACAGGGCCCGACCTCGGGCAGCACGACGCCGACGACCTCGGTCTCGGAGCCGTCCGCATCGCCATAGGCGCGCCAGTAGGGACCGGTGCCGCCCGAGAAGTGCTCGTAGTTGTCGAAGGCGCTGCCGTAGCCCCAGAGGCGCGGCGGCTGCGGGCCGGTCTTGTCCAGCGCGTAGTCAACCTTCCAAGACCAGGTGAACGGCGCCATCTTGTTGCCGGCGAAATCGCGCATCTCGGCGAGGGTCACGGCCATCGGCGAGCCGTCGGGGACCACCCCGCGCAATAAGTTCCAATCCGCCAGCATGTCGAAGGCGAACTCGTTGGTTGCCCCGTCCCAGACGCCCCCGCCGACGCGTGCGGCGTAGCTCTTGCCGTTGATCGAGAGAGTCAGGGCGGTGGGGTCCAAAGCTGCCAGGCCAGGCCCGAAGCGCACGAGGAAACGATCCGCCGCCGCCGCGGCGCCGGCAGCGGGTTCAGTGTCCGTCGGCAGAGGCGGTTCGTTGTCCACCAGGAAGCGTCCGTGGGTCGCGGGTCCCCAGTTTCCCGCCCCATCGCAGGCACGGATATGGAAGAAGGAATCACCCGCCGGGATCGTCGCGAAACGGGCCTTGATATCGGCGGTTTCCGCGCTCGTATCGGGAGCGGTCGCCGGGGCCGTATCCCAGACATAGCTGTAGCCTTTGATGCCCGAGGGGTCATGGGCCACCCAGGCGATCTCGACCGGCCCCGCCACCGTACTCACCACCGGGATCAGCGCCACCTGGCCCAGCGCTACCCGCGCCCCGGGGGCATTGCTGGGGTACACCCAGTCTCCGAAGCCGACCTCGGTGATGTTCCCCACCTGCCCCAGCATCCGCCGAAATGCCTTCTGACGCAGGCCGGAAAGATCCACCTCGGCGTGGCGCCAGACGTCGTCGCGCACCACCCCGTCGATGCTGCCCATCAGCATCCCGCCCGAATCATCGCCGTCGGTGAAGCCCAGCGTCCACTGCTGGCCGAGGAAACGGAACATGAAGTCGCCTTGGGCGTAGGCGTCGACCCGGTAGTCGAAGGACAGCCGCGGGTAGCGTCCGAGGGCGAAGGCCGGCAGTCCGAGGTCGACATTGAAGGTGCTGCCGCAGACGTTGTTCTCGAGCTGGATGGCGGGGGCGCCATCGCGTCCAGGCACCAGGCTCAGCCGACTCTCGTCCCGCGGCGCCAACAGCGTGGCCTTGCCCAGGCCGTCGTTGAAGTTCGTGCCGCGGGCCAGGTCCCCCGTCAGGTCGACCCGCGGCGGCGTACGGTCCAGAGTGTAATCGAGCTTGGCTTGCCAGGTATGGAGCAGGTCCGTCCGCGGCTCGATAATCCGCCCGCGCTCGCCCACGCCAGCGCTGCCACCACGCGTATCGGGAGCCTGGAAGACGAACTCCACCGCCGAGCCATCGGGCCGCGCCTCGCCGCTGTACACCACCCGCACCTCGAGTTCCCGCCTGGCCGGATCGTAGCTGGCGGTGGCCTCATTGATGGGGACCGCGCTGCCACCCACGGTGAGCTGGCAGTGGGGCAGGTCAGGGTGCCCCGCGGAGTCCGCAAAGACGATCTGGACACGCTCGCCGTCCCAGGCGGCGCCGGGAGCCGGAACGGTCCGCGCGACGGCCAGCGGCGTCCCAACCCGGAGCGGCAGCGCCGGCAGCCGCCGCACGGTGGCGCCATCCAGCCACTCGCCATGCACGAACCCGTCGCCCGGACCCGTGGCCTGCAACGCCAGGCCCGGTCCTTGGACTTCGGGCCTGCCCACTGGGCTGGGGCTGTCCGCCGTGCCCGCCAGCCAGGCCCGCCAGCGGAAGCCCTCGAGGGACTCGACGTGGCACTCGACGGCCACCTCCGCGCCGCCAGCCGAGGCGAAACTCAGGTTGTCCAAACGGTAGACCGCGCCGGCCGCATTGCCGCCCAACCCCGCGTTCAGATAGCCCTCGTGCAACATGCCGATCATGAGGAACTGCACCCGAAACGACGGCCGCCACGGAAAGCGGCGGCGCGCCCATTCGCCCAAGTCCCAGCGCAGGTGGTGCCACTGACCATCGGCGGGGATGCCCTCGCCGTCGCCCAGCCGCACCAGGTTGGGACCCTCGTCACGGGGGCCGGTCAGAGGCACGAAACAGCGCTCTGCCGGGCGGTCTTCGAAGGCGAGGTAGAGGTTCACCAGGGTGCCCGGCTCAGCGGCAACGTCCATCTCCAGCACGCTCTCCCGGCCCAGGTCCACGCCGCAGATCGGCAGGCGGACGCCGATGTCGCCGCCGCCATACAGGTTCTCGAGGCGCAAGGCCGTGCCCCCGGTGCCGCGGGGTTCGAGTGCCATCTCCACGCTCTGATCGCCATTCCAGGGGGTGAAGTCCGGCAGGGAACCCTCCATGTCGAAACGGCGCTGGGGATGCGTCGGACTGCACAGGCGCGGCGTCGCGGCCGCGGGAGCCGGCACGGCCCCAGCCCTGCCCGCCGCCAGCGGCTGACCCCTCTCGAGGACCCGCTCGCACTGGCGATAGCTGACCTTCGCCCGCGCGATGACAATGCTATTGTGCTGTGTCCACAGGGCCAGGCGCTGCGCCACGAGCGGGTCCGCATCGGTGACCGAGAAGACGGGCAGGTTATCGAACCAGACGTCGTAGCGCGGGCCCGTCTTCCGCACCTTGATGAAGTACCAGGCGCCATGGACCGGGCGCCCGCCCGGATCCCAGTCGACCTCGACGGCGCGCGCCTTGGGCGAGCGCAGCCGCCCGCGCGGCACCAGCTCCTTGTCGGTCTGCGCCAGCACCTCGCCCAGACGCCGGAACTGCGTCACGGTCTCGGTCCACATCGGGTCCCAGGCCGTAACCAGCACGGTGTAGCCACTGAACAGCTCGCCGGCGCGGGTGGCCAGGGCCAGGTTGAGGTCACCGACCCGGGGATAGTACATGCGGTCGGCGCCCTCCATCATCTCTTCCTGGCGCATGCGCATGCCGGCATAGTACTCGATGGTGTAGTCGCCGGTAAAAGCGAACTTGCTCCACAGTGCGGCGACGCCCTTGCTGCTACCGTTCATATTCGACCAGCGTGGGTCGCAGGCAAAGCGGTTGGTCACCTCCCAGTTCCCCACCGGGGTCCAGTCAACCGCGGCCTTCTCAAACAGCTCGTCCTTGAGGTTGCCACGCAGCGCGGCGATGTGGATGAAATCCAGCGGCGCCGGCACCTGCAAGCCCAGCGCCCGGCCGTCCAGCGGTTCGGGGTCGTGGACGCAGAAAAGCTCGGCGCCATCGATGCTGGCCCAGATCATCTGGCCGTCCCGGTTCAGTTCGAGGGTGCCGTAGGTCTCGGTGTCCGGCGTGCGCGGCCGGGCTCCGATCTTCTCATCGACGAGCTGTTGACCGGGCAACACCTTGCGTTCGCCGGGGGTGAAGGTGGCTCGGGCCAGGGTCTGACGCTCGCGCGACAGCGTGACCGTGCCTTGGTGGTGCTCGAGGTCAAGGCGGGTCTCCAGGCTGTACCCCTTGGCCGGGATGACCTCGTCGAGACCGAAGAAGAAGGCCAGGCGATCCTGCACCGGAGCAGTCACCCGGAAGGGCCCGTAGAAATCACCGTTGTGGACAAAGCGCTGCGGAAAGCTCGCGCGGTCTTCCCCAGGCGACTGACGCAGCCAGACAAAGCGGGTCGAGGCCCAGCCCTGCATGAAGGGATCGTCGGCGAAGCGCTCGATGATGACCGGCTGCTCCCAGTCCTCGCGTGGGTCGGCGAACAGCGCGGTGGCCGTGAAGGTGACCGGGGCGCGCCCCGCTACCAGCAGGCCGATCGGGCCGCTGAGATCGACCTGCGGCCGCAGACGCAACCGAGTCACCCCGTCCGTGCGGACCTTGAGAACCTCGGCCCGGGCGTCGATACACAAGCGGATGGGACCCTTGGCCGGCAGCGGGCAGGGAACCCGAGCCAGTTCTTTGACCGCCCCCTTCGAAACCTTGGACACCGTGATCCGCCCGACCTCGCCGTCCCGTTTCACCAGCACGCGGAGGTGCTGCTCCGTCCCCACCACCCCAAACGCCACGCCGAAACTGGCCTCCGGCCCGGCCACGACGCTGCTCTCGACGCACTGGGCCGGCCACTCCCGCCAGCCCAAAGCGCAGAGGGCCAGGGCGCCCTCGCCGAGCTTGGCCTCACCGTTGCCGGTGAACTCGCATCCCTGGTCGCCCGCGGACACCTTCCAGACACCGGCAAGCGGCCGCACCGCGTCACCGCTGAAGCGGGCCGGATCGTCCAGCGCCAGGGCCGACACCGAGCGCACCATCACATCATCGAAGTAGGTCTCGTGCCTGCCACGGGCGTACAACCCGATCCGGCCGCCAGTGCAAGTCGCAGCGCGATGCTCGAGCACCGGCACCTCGTCCAGCAGAACCGTGATGCGGTCGCCAAACAAACGCACCCCGAGCCGATACCAGGCCTCGGCCCGGCCGCTCACCGTCGTCGCGGCCACCACCTGTTCCTGGCCGCCACGCCGCTGCACCAGTTCCAGGGAGGCCGAGCGCACCCCCAGAGAGTGCAGTCCCCAGCGCACCAGCCAACAGTCGGACGCATCCCGAGCCGAGAACACCAGCCCGAAGTCGCTCTGGAAGGAACGCACGGAAACCGCGGCCTCGTAGTCGGTCCAGAAGGCATTGCCGGTCAGGATGAAGGCGCCGTCGGGGCCCGTGCCCGACAGGCAGAACGGATTCGGACTCCGGCCGGCGTCGGGTTCCCGGCCGTCCCGGATGCGGGCATCCGGATTGGCCTGGATACGTTCCATGACCGAATACAGTCGCCAGTGCCCTGAGGCGGGCTGCCACAGTCCCAGGTCCGTGGCCTCCTCCTCCGTACGCATGAAATCATCGCCGAAAACAATGGGCTCGACCCGCTGGCAGGCGTAGTTTGTCACCTCCGCCAGGCCGACCCCCGTGCCTGCCGCTACCTGGCCACGACCGATCCCGGCACAGATCACGCGTCCGATGCGCCGATTCGCCGCGATCACCTCCACTAGGCTCAGTCGGGTACGGATCTCCAGCGTCCCGCCGCGCGCCAGTTCCGCCGGGAGCGGCTCCGGGCCGCGCTGCAGTACGGCCGCGGTGCCCGCCGTCAACCGTTCGAGCACAAAGCCGCTGGCGTCCCAGCGGAAACGGGCGTAGTCCGCCGGGCCGGAAAGGGCAAAGACGAGCTCAACCGCCGCGGCGGCAGCCGTTCCCGGCGGCGGCGCGAGGGCCACGCTGAGGTTGTAGTTGTCGTAGCGCGCCTGGCCAACCGCCCGGTAGCTACCCGAAGGCAGGGCCACGTCCACCGCGGCGGCGCCGGTGAGGAAAGCGAACCACAGCGTCAACAGGGGACGCAGGGCAAGGAATCTGCAAAGCGCTGATCGCATAGGTTAGTCATCCGCGGGAATCTGTCCGCACGGTTAGACACGAGAACCGTGGCGGGCGGTGGACCGTGAGCCGTTGACCACGGGTAAAGTAGCCCCGGCCGTGCGACTTGCGAGCGCGGGAGCAAGCCCATATTCAGCGCGGGAAGTAGCGGTAGACGAGGGGTTTCTGGCCGGTGGAGAAGAAGTAGATGGCCCCCGCAATCATGAACACCAGAGCCGCCAGAATCTCCCCCGAGATGATGCCAATCATCAGCGGCCGCAGCCGCAGCGCGGCCCGGTTGCCCCCGAAGCGCACCGCAAATACCTTGATCAGCCAGCCAAAGAAAAAGGACCAGCAGGTCGTCGCCATCGGGTAGGTGGCCCACAACATGAACATCACCGGGTGAATCGGCCACCACGGCAGCCGCAGACGCAGGGCGCTGCAGACCAGCACGAGCCCAAAGCCAGCCCCGAAGGCCCAGAGGAAATTCTCGGTTGGCGCGATGCGGCCCAGGCGCTGCGTCCAGGGCAACGCCTCGGCGTCCGCCAGGCTCCCCATCCCTTGCAGCCGCATGATCTCGGGTTCGGCGGCGCGGAAGGGCATGGTCGGGATGCGCTGGTGCGACCAGTTGTAGTCGGTCGGCGCGCCCATGTCGTAGGTGCAGACCAGGACCACCGCGATGGCCACGATCACGCCGACGGCAAAGACAGCGTACGATAGACGTGCCGTTTGCAGGGGCTTGATGGCGACCCTCTCGCAGATCTTCAGGCCGTTGATCAAGTAGGGCATCAGCGATTGGCTCTGGTCGACCGCCAGCACCATGCACACAAACCCGGCGGTGATGATGGCGCTGGGCGGCATGGTGAAACCGCCGAAGGCCGCCATCATAACCCCAAAGGGAATCCAGCGCGGCTGAATGAAGAACAGGCCGGTCTCGGCGCTGATTCGAGAGAGCACCACCAGCGATAACAGCGTCAGCAACACCAGGATCACCGCCAGCGGCCATTCCAGGCCCAGCCGGGCGACGAGCACCATCAACAGCAACGTCGAGACGAGCAGCAGACGCATGGCCCAGCGGTTGGAGGTCGCTGCCTCGCTCCGGCGCAAGCCGAAGGCGCCCAGAAGCACCTCCTTGTAGTACTGCCGACCGGTGTACATCAGGATCAGCGCAAACGCCAGGTAGGCGCCTGCCCGCTCCCAGCCCTGCCAGCCCCCAATCCAGTCGGTGGACAGGTTCACCCCCACCGTTACCATCGGCAACGCAAACAGCACCCAGGCCAATTGCGAGACGCCCAAGGTGAAGGAAATCTCGCTGCTCAGGAAGAAGGCGAACGCTACCACCAGCGGAAAAAGGTCCAGGCGCAGCAGCTCGCCGCCATATTGCACTTTCAGCAACCAGGGCATCACCACCGCAAACGGCGTCAGCAGCCAGGTCAGCTTCACTGGCACCAGGAAATCGGGAAACCAGACGCATAGACCATTGTTGACGCGGATGGCCAGGACGATCAGGAAACCGATCCAGAACAACCGGTTGCGCAGCGCCGCCGGATAGGCGCTGCCGGGAGCGCGCTCCAACAAGGAGGTGGTGAAGGTGGCGATGGGGTAGCTCAGGAACTCGTGGCGCGACCATTGCTGGTGTACGATCAGTGCCAGGCAGGTGGAAGCGACTCCCAGCAGCAGGACCATCGGCACCCAGGTGCGCAGAGGCGCCCACCAGGCGGACCACGGCACCCGATTCCATTTCTCCTGCAGACGCACCCACAGCGGCGGCGGCACCCGACCCCGCGCTTCGGCGCCCATGATATAGCCCGAGACGACGCGGTCGTAGGTATCCTCGTTCACCGTTACCAAGGCCTGTCCCGGCACATAATCCAGCATGTGCCGCTCTTTCCATCCCGGCGTCACTCGGCTCCAGTGGTGCGGCATGACCAGCACCTGGGTGAACTGCTCCATCAGCCCGCGCCCCGGGATGCTGCAGGCCACCATGCTCAGCGTCACGATGATCGCCAGTTCCGCCGGCGCCAGCGGCAGCTGACCCCGCCACCGCCCCAACAAGGGATTCAGCGCCGCCACCACCAGAAACAACGTGCCCAGCACGATGACCGGCAGCAGATGACCGCTGTTGAAACTCTCCAAATCCAGCAGCCGGTCGTTGACGTACCCCGCCCCCGCAATGAACAGCGAGCTCAACACGCCAATGCAAATAGCACGCCACGTCATGCCCGAAATACCCCTCGCCTCAGGCTGATGCAGACGACTCCAACCGTCCCGACGGACGCCTCGGCAACCGCGGCGCCAGGACCAGGCCGCGTAACCTAGCGTCGGCGGGCAGCGCTGGCTACCCCTGCCCAGCGCTGCCCCTCAGTACTGCCTGTGCTCGCGGTACACGTCCACCGCAAACCTGAAACTGTCATAGGTGACGTTGGTCGAAATCGAGTGGTCGGAGGCGTAGACAAAGCGCGCGCCACGGGCCTTCATCCCCTCCACCAGCTCCGTCACCCCGCGGCGAATGACCTCCCGGTCGCCGGTCTCCAGGAGGCGCTCGTCGAGACCGCCGATGAGGCACAGCCGGTCGCCGTAGTGCTCCGCGATCCACAGCGGCCGGTTACCCGCCTTGACCTCCATCGGATTCAGACCGTCAAACCCCGCCTTGACGACCAGGTCCAGAATCGACTCGGTGAAGCCGCAGGTGTGCAGCACCACCGGTAGATCATAGCCGTGGAAGAGTTCGACCATCTCCGCGTAGAAGGGGAAGATGAGGTCGCGGTACAGCGTCGGGGCGCAGAAGGTCCGATCGCGGTAGCCGAGGTCCTCGTAGAGCCAGATGCCATCCGGCTTCCCGGCTTGCTCGATCAGGCGCCGGAAGCACTCCTTGAACAGGTCCGTGTAGACCCGGCAGTAGTCGCGGATCCAGTCCGGCTCGGTCAGCATGCTCTCATACAGGCAGAGGTCCCCGAGGCTGGCCCGCATACATTCCCAGATGAACATGTGCCCATAGTGCGTCCAGCGGCCGTTACGGCGCTGCAGTTCGAGCGCTTTGCGGGTGTTCTCCAGGACCTGGTCGGTCACGCGTGTGGCAGCCGTCCCGACCAGGTGCGGCCGATAGTCGCGCTCCCACACGGTGCGGCTGCTCAGGCGGAAATCGATATGCTCAGGCGTGCCGGATTTGTTCTTCCAGTACTTCAGCGCGGCCCCCGCGCCGTTGCGCCGCACAGCCCACTCCGCGGTTTCCTCGACCAGTTCGCTGACGCCCATCAACGGCTGCCAGTCGAACCAGCCGCCGCAGCCGGCCAAGTCGAAGCCAAAGTGCTCGACCGGGGCCACCGGGTTTCCTTTCTCGTCCGCTGGATAGCCTTGTTTGACCCAGTTGCGCAACGTGTCGCTCCAAGGACTATCCATGAAGCCCACGCGCTCGGCGGGTCGACCGCGCATCAGCGCATCAATGACGTCCCGGGGCGATTGCATCGGCGGATCTCCTGCGTTTCACCAGTCCAACCCGGCAGACCACAGCCCTTACCTTAGCCCGGCTTGTCGCGCCGGGCCATGCCGTCCGTGGGCTGGACAGAGCTGCTTTAAGAAAGCGTCCTCAGCTCCGGGACTGAGCCCGCTGCCGGCGGGTCCGTCGCGTGGCTCTGATTCCGTCCACGGCCGCGGACGACGGACGCCTGGAGTACCCTCCTGTGCGAGCGCGGCGGC
>CAIZKT010000441.1:0-12505 GCA_903933565.1 uncultured Victivallales bacterium
ACCCACTCACCCACTCACGCACTCACCCACTCACCCACTCACCCACTCACCCACTCACCCACTCACCCACTCACCCACTCACCCACTCACGCACTCACCCACTCACCCACTCACCCACTTGCCGGCGTATCCACCGCATTTCTGCAACCTCATCTCTCGCAGTAACAAGCGTCATCCTTTCTGGTCGCTTGGTGTCCGGGCTGCGGCGCGGCACTACAGTATCCGGGTGCAACTCACCGTTGGGACTTGGCTCAGGCGCCGGCCCCGGCAAGCAGGAGACTCTGGATGAGCAAGCTGGCCATCTACGGCGGTCCGAAAACTATCCAAGCAGGCGAGATCAAGCCCTGGCCGCCGATCGACAAGACCGACGAGGGGCTGGTGCTGCAGGCGCTGCATGCCGACAAACAGGCGCGCGGCGAGCACAACATTGCCTTGGAGAAGGAGTTCGCGGCCTGGAACGGCAGCCGCTACGCGCTCTTTACCAACAGCGGCACCGCAGCGTTGCACATGGGGCTCGTGGGCTGCGGCGTCGGCGCCGGCGATCACGTGCTGGTGACGGCCTACTCCTGGAGCTCCAGCGCCACCTGCATTCTGCACCACGACGCCATTCCGATCTTTGTCGACATCGACTTCGACACCATCAACATGGACATCGACAAGATCGAAGCGGCCATCACCCCGCGGACCAAGGCCATCATGGCCGTCAACCTGCATGGTCTGTCCCTGGACTTCGACCGCCTGCTGGCCGTGGCCCGGCGGCATAACCTCAAGGTGGTCGAGGACTGCTGTCAGTCCCACGGGGCGTTGTTCAAGGGCCGGAAGGTCGGCACCTTCGGCGACGCGGCCGGATTCAGCTTCAACCAGAACAAGTGCATGTGCTGCGGTGAGGGCGGCATGTTCGTCACCAACGATGAGAAAGTCTATCAGCAGGCCAGCCAACTGTGGAGTTTCGGCGAGACGCGGAGGCCTGAGCAGTCGCGCGACTACCACGCCTACGCCTTGGGCTGGATGTACCGCAACAACGAAATCACGGCCGCTTTCGGTCGGGCCCAGTTGGCGAAGTATCCCCGCCATTTCGACATCCTGCGCGAGAACGGCGCCGTGCTGAACCGGCTGCTGCCCGGCACCCCAGCCCTGATCCTCCCCGTCGAGCCCCCGGGCCACACCCATAATTGGTACAACTACAACCTGCGCATCGACTTCGCTGCCGTCGGCTGGACCGGCGACAAGCGTCGCTTCCGTGCGGCGGTCAATGCCGCCTTGAACGCCGAGGGCGTGCCGACCGCGGTCTGGCAGCAGTTCATCCTGCCCGAGATGACCGTTTTCCAGGCTAGAAACGCCTATGGCGACGGCTATCCGTGGTCGATTCCGGGCGCCAACGAGGGGGTCGATTACAACCCGGAGCGCTTCCCCGTGGCCCAGCGGCACTGCGAATCCTACATCGCTCTGGTCATGGCGTTGCGGGCGCCCAATGGCGCGGACCTCGCCGAGCGGATTGCCGAGGGCATCCGTAAGGTTTTTGAGAACCTCAGCCAGATCGACCCGGACCGCATCCTCAAGTAGCGAGATACGGATGGATGCATACAGGAACGTCGTCGTCGCCGTTCGCGGGGAAGACGACCTTGAGCCGGGAGAGGCGTTGCGGGCTCTGGCGGCCAGCCTCCCCGGGCCGCCGGGGAGTTACCAGCGCTCCGACCTGGTGCTGGGCCATGATCTCTGTCCGCGGCTGCTGAACTCCGCTCCGACGCTTCCCGACCTGATCGAGGTGGAAGGGACCCAGGCCGGGCATCCGCCGCGGGCGTGGTGCGGGCGGCTGCGGCGGCTGCTGGGGCTGATCATGGGGCTGCCCGCGGTGCGCTTTGACTGGTGCGAGGCGGCCCCGGCGGTGCATACGCGCCAGGCGTACCGGGACGTTGTCGAATCCACCTTTCTGTGGAGCCTCTGGCCGGTGGGGTTGACCCTGGCGCATACGGTACTGGCGCCCGCGGCGCGTCCCAACCTGCTGCTGCTGGAGGTGCTGCTCATGGGCTTGCTGGCACTTCTGGCACGTTCCCAATGGCGGTCCTCGTGCCGGGTTACGGTGGCCGGGTATGTCTGGCTGGGGCTCTGCCTGGGGCTGACGCTGGTACTCTGGAGCGCGCCGCGGTGGACGGCGCTGGCCACCAGCCTCAGCATCCGCGTCTATGGCTTGGCCCAGTTGGCCACCGCGGTGGCCTTTCTGGCCATGGTGGCCGAAGTCGTGAGCCGCATTGCCCGCGGCCTCATCTCACGCCGTCGCGGGCTGGCCGGGCTCAGCCTGGCGGTTCTGCCGTGGGCCTTGTCGTCGCTTTTCGGCGTCTGCGTCTGGACCCTGGTGTTGAATGCGCTGCTGGCGGTGGGTAGCCCGCCGGTTTTGGAAGCCTACAAGGGCTGGCAACAGACCTTCACGAAGGCGCTTGGCTACCACCTGGCATCGGTCGAATGGGCGGTGGCCACGATCACTGCCCTGGCCGCGGTCCTGGCCCTGTGCGCCTGCTGGCACCGGGCTCAGACGCGCCAGGGGGAGACGGCCCGGCGCTGGCTCGCGGGCATTGCCGTGGTCCTGGTGCTAGGCTTTGCGCTGCTGAGCCTGTACATGCTTCTGACCTCGCCCTACCTCGGGGCGCCGCTCGCGAGGCTGACCCAGCGCCTCGGCACGATCACGGACGTTACCAGTCTCTACACCTGGTCGGCGCTCCGGGTAGTTCCCTGTTTGCTGTTGCTGTGGCTGTCGCCAGCCTGGCAGGTGCTGAAGGCGCTTGGCGAGATGGGCTTCTACCTCATGCCGCCCGACGATAGCAGCCTGTCTTCCCGACCGGCCAGCCGCGAACGGCTCGCCCAGTTGCTGCGCTTCCTCGACCGCGGTTGCTATGATCGGATTCACGTTATCGCCCACGGCCAGGGCTCGGTCATCGCGCTGGACGTGCTGCGGAAGGCGGAGCTGCATCATCCGCTGGCACTGACCACCTGCGGTAGCCCCGCCGGCACCCTCTACCGCGATCTCCTCGACTGGCCCAGTCCTGGCGCGGGCACGGCCGAGTGGCGTAATCTCTTCTACCAGGATGATCCCAGCGGTGGCCCCGTGGGTATCGAGGGAGTCGATGCGCCCCTGCAGGCGGGCGGGCGCTCCGACTATTGGTCAGACGCGCTGCTGGCTGACCGGGTGATCCAGGTTATGCGGGCGCCGTTGCCGCCGCCGCGCCCGTGAACCGCGCTGAGGCAGCGGACCGGCCTGGACCTCAATACTGGGCGATGAAGGCCAGCATTTCGAGGGGCTCGGTGCCGATGTTCTCCACCGCATGCGAGGCGCCGTTGCCGGTGAGGACGCTATCGCCTGGGCCGACCTCGAAGGCGGTGTCGGCCTCGCTGATCCGAGCCCGACCACGCAGGACGATGTAGACCTCTTCCTCCTGGTCGTGGCTGTGCGGGCCGATGCTGGCGCCGGGCGGGACGATCAGCCGGGCGCAGAGCCGCGTCTTGGCCAGCAGATCGCCTTTCTTCCAGTAGTGCTCGATCCGCACCGTGCCCGTGCCGCCGCGCATATTCTGCCGCTCTTCCGCCTCGTAGGTGCCTTGCCGCCGAACCATGTGCAATCCTCCTGTGGGTAGTCTGCGCCACACCATACCCTGGCTCGCCGCGAAAGCCGACCCGACGGTCGGCGCTCCCAGGACTAGGGCCGGGGCGCGTCACCTGCCGAGCGGGCCTGGCCAAGCCCTTCCATGCTGATCACAGGTTGGATGACGTCGACCAGTCCGAGGGTGCCGTAGCAGACGTAGATCCAGCCATCGTGGCCGGCGCCAGGCTGGCGGATGACGGTGAGGACGGATTCGGGCGAGTCGGGGCTGAACATTAGGCAGGTGGCCCGCATCATCTCGGCACGCAGGGCTGGATCGTCCCCGAGGCGCGCCAGGACGTAGGCCATGCCGCCCAGGTTGAGGGCGCTGCGGCCTCCGCCCGACAGCCACCACGAACGCGAGGCGGCGCCGGCTTCCTTCATCTTGGCAGTGAAGGCCCGGCCGATGTAGTCGCCATACACCGCCCGCTGCGTCCGATCGGTGGCCAGAGCATGGGCGTACTGGAAACTCTCGATGAAGGCGCCGTGCAGCGCCGCGGTTCGGCTCATGAGCCAGTCGCCGTCGGCGGCGGCCTGCTCTTCGAGGCGACTGGAGCCCAGCAGCCTGGCCTGGAGATAGGCGGCGGCCAGGGAACAGCCGATGGTGTAGGGGTTGAGCTCCGGGGCGTAGACTCGCGTGGGGGTTTCGAGGGGTACGACGGGGCGCCTGCCGTAGTCTTGCAGGCACCAGCCGACGCCGATGCCACCCGCCGGCACTCTGAACTCCTCGCGGTAGCGCATGTAGGCGTCCAGGCTGCGCAACAGCGCCTGGCGCTCTCGGCCCACGCTATAGGCCGCCAGGCGAGCGATGCCCACCGCGATCTCGCCGCCGTCGGCCACGTAGCACTCCTCGCCTTTGGAGGTGACGCCGTATCCCATGCGGTAGCCGCCATCCTCACGCTGTTCGCGCAACATCGCCTGGCCCCAGCGGTGGGCGGTCTCCTGGTAGCGTTTAGGACCCAGGATCTCGGCGGCGGCGAGCAGGACGCGCATGCCACGGTTGTCGATGAAGGAGTAGCCGTGCAGCTTGGCGTCGTCGGCCGCTTCGCTGACCATATGTTCGGCGATGAGACGCAGCGCCTCGCGGGCCGCGAGGCGGAAGCGGAGGGGGCCGAGCACCGTCGGCGCCACCTCCACGGGGTCGGCCTGAATGTCCATCTCCTGCCAGTCGTTGCCGGTCACTTCGATACCCTCGACGAGAACGCACTCGCTCACCGTTCCGGCTGGCGCCAGCAGAGAGGCGGTGACCAGACGGTCGACCTGCGTCTGCCCCGCCCACGTCACCCGCACCCGCAGGGGCAGGTTCAGCGGTTCGAGCGAGGGGCGTCGGGCTAGCAGCAGTACGTCCATAAGGATGTGGCCCGCCCGTTCCCGGAAACGCGGTCGCAAGCCGTCGCTGAGCACCGCGCTTTGCGCCAACCGCAACGACGCGGCCAGGGCCGACGCCAGGGCCGTATCCGCGGCCGGAGCGGGCCGCTCCAGGCCGACACAAAGCCAGCGGCTGCCGGCCAGCGGCCCTTCGCGATACAGGAAGAGTACCGCGGCGTCCACCGCGTCGGCGGACCAGCGCCGCTCCGTGCGCAAGATGGGCACGCGCTCGAGCCCACGGGCGGCGCGCAGCGCCGTCGCCAGGTCAGGAGAGGGCGCGGTCACCGCCGCCTCGGGCACGCCGACGGCGAGTCCCGCGTAGCCGCCCTTCAGCGTCTCCGGTGGCAGGCCGGGAACGCCTGCGAACGCCAGCAGCCGTCCCGCCTCCCAGGGCTGGCTCGCGGGCAGAAAGCAGGTCATGGCCGACCCACGAAGGGGGAGGCGCGCCGCGCTCCCGAACCAGCGCGCCACCTCGCGCTCGGTCCCGGCGAAGACCGGGGTTTCGGCCACGGCGGCGGTGGGCACGGCGGCCGGTTCCAGGCACAGGTCGCGGAGTTCGAAGCGGTGCGGGCCTGGGCCGATCATGGCCGCGGTCTGGCCGACCAGCAGACACGCGAGCTGCCGCGGCCGGATGACGGAGTCGCCCCGCCCCAGCTTGCGGTTAGCGTAGGAGACGAACTGGCCTGCGTGCAGGCGATGTTGGACCCATTTTGGACTGAGCGGAATGACCGCTTTCCAGCGTGAACCATCCTGTTCGCGCAACTCCAGACAGAGCCGCGTGGTCAGCCGGTCGCCGCGCGCGGCAAAGGAGAGGATGAGGTCATCGGCAGGCAGCGCAGGCAGCGCCATACCCACGTAGGCATACTGTCGCAGGCGCTCGGTGCGGAAGCTGCCGAGCTGGCCCGGCGCTACCGATTCGAGGCGCCAGCCGTCCTCCGGCGCGGCTTCCGTCACCTCCCAGCCCGTCGCCAAGGACAGGGGTACGCGCGTGCCGTCTGGGGCCACGGCGTCAGCGGGCAACCAGCCATAGGGCGAGGCATACAGTGGCAGGCTCAGCGCCCCGGCGCCCACTGTGATCAGCAATCCGCCTTCAGAGAGGAAGATGGCCAGCGTCGGCGCCAGGGGGCCGGGGTAGAGGGCGCCGTAAGGCAGGACGACGGCGGCGACCGAACTGCTATCCAGCCCGCCCAAGCGCGCCAGGTCGTCGCTGCTCACCCGGCGTACGGCGAAGCCCGCCGTCTCGAGCACCTGGTCCAGGCCCACCGGGACCACCCCCGCGACCTCGGCCAGAGCGGGATCGTCCCACAACAGCGCCGGGCGGGCGGCGCCCGCGGCCAGAGCTGGCGCCAGGGCGAGGGTTTCAAGCACGACGTCGTCGAGCCAGACGCAGCCAACCGGCTTCTCGTCCGCCGCCCAGAAGGAAAAGCGTACCCTGAGGGTGGCGGCGCCCGGCGGGATGGGTGAGGCGGTTGCCTGACCGAAGGTGGTCCAGTAACGCTTCCAGCCATGCACCGGGGTGCCAGCCTCGAGGGCGATGCCACCGCCCATGGCCAGGAACCCACCCGCGGCGTCGCGGTAGTAGAGCCGCAGGCCGAAATGGCCGAGGCGCACGCCGTCGTTGCGAACCATGGCCGACAGCCGATACGTGCCCAGCCGACTCAGTTCGCGGCCGAAGCTCAGCTCGGGGTGATCAAGCGCCACCACCTGGCCCGAACAGGAGAAACGCACACTGCCCTGACCCTCAGCTGCGTCCGCGCCGCTGACGCGGAGCGCTTCCGCCTTGGCCCCGAAACCGCCGGCCCAGGGCGACACCGTATCCTCGAAACCCCCATTGCGCAGGAGATTCACCTCCCCGGCGGCGCCACTCCAGTACGAGGCCAGGCTGAGCATCGCCAGCAGGTAGAGCAGGCGCAAGCGGTGGCGGCGATGGCAGCTTCTGGTCCTCATAGGGCCGCGCGCAGGAAGCCGTTGACCGGGCCGACCTCAGCGCGCCGCGACACGAGCTGGTCGCCCTGGTCCTCCCAGATGGTGATGGGCGAGGGCCCCTCGGCCGAGCCCGTGATCTCGCACACCAGGCCGCCCTCGTCAGCCTGCGCGAAGCTCAAACGGGTTTCGAAGAGCCGTTTGCAGATGAGGCTGATGTGTTCGCGGGAAGCTGGGACGGCATCGAGATCGCGGATGCCATCCAGGATGGCCGCGACGATCTTCTCCCAGTCCTCGAGCGCGATCGAGTGAATACGTTGCTCGTGGGTCATGATGACGCTGAAGGCCAGGCTGTCGAGGCCGACCCGCAGGTTGGCGATGCCGCGCTGAATCGCCTCCGCCGCGCGCAACTGGCTGGCTTCCCCCATGAACGGGGTGTTACCGCTGAGGACATCGGAGGTCATGTGGGTCCGTCCCAGATGCGAAGCGCTGAAGCCGATCGAGAGGAAGGCCGGGTGCTGCGGCAAGCGGTCGATGACGACCCCGTAGCGCCCGTTTGCAGCCCGCAGTCCGTAGGGTCGCGGCCGCCAGACGGGCTGGTTGCCGTAGAGTTGACCGATAACGCTGTTATTGCAGGGCAGGTTGACGCCCCGTTCGAGGTAGTGGGGCAGCGAGCTCAAGCCAATCTCGCCGAAGTGTGCATTGAGGACGCGGCTGGGTCGGATGCCAGCCTTGGCGAAAGCGGCATCGACGCGGGCGAAGTTCCGTCGCACCGTCTGCTCGTCGAGGTCGCGCCCCGTCGCATGGTCCATTCCGACCCCCTCAAAAAGCGTCTCCCGTCCGGCTTTCGAGAGGTCCGGCTTGTCGGCGAGAACCGCGTAGGGCTTCCAGGCGGGGCTGGACTTGTAGAGGTCGTCGCGGAATGCATGCATGGAGATATCGGCCCCGCCGTGGCGGGACAGGCGGCTGACGGCAGCCCAGTCCGTCGGTCCCAGCTCGTCGAGGAAGAGCCCCAGGTTCGGGCTGATGCCGCGACGGTTCAGGCAGTCCACGTAGGCGAAGGCCGTGTGGGCGCCGTTGCAGTCGTCCATGCGGGCGGAGATGAACGGCGGAATACAGCGCATGGGGAAGGGCTTGCGGGCCACCCAAGCGAGCGCACGCCAGTACAACCCATCCAGCCCCCGCGTGTGTCCCAGCACGGTCTCGTCGTAGAGGGTGTTGCCAACCGCGAAGAAGACGCAACGGCCGCCGCCGCGCTGAGTGCGGACCAGGACGGGAAGGTCACCGGTTCCGCTTGCCACGGGGGTCACGCCCGCGCCGCAAACGAAGCGCACGGCGTAGGTGCCAGCGAGCAACTCCACCGTCTCTCCGGGGCGGTGACTGGCGGTGATGGCATGGCTGGCCGTGGAGAAATGCACCGCGCGGACCTCGGCGCCGCCAGCCGTGTCGGGCGCGATGCCACGCAGGGCGTCGGGCCAGGCGGCGGTATCGCGGTCGAAGCTCAACACCCCGACCCCGGCAAGCACGGCGTCGCGTATCCAGGTCGCGGGTTCGGGCCGCAAGCCGGCCCCGGCGCCATCGTGGGCGAAGACGAGCGCTGCCCGCTCGAGCACATAGGCCGCGGGCAGCGCCCAGTAGTCGCCGGCGTCAAGCACCTGCCAGGCGACACCCATGTGGTCCAGGGCCGCGCACACCGCGAGGTCCGCGGTCTGGCGTGCAGCCACCTGCCGACTGTCGAGGATCACCAGCACACTGCGGTTGCCTGTTGACATGCCTGTCTGCTCCTCTGTCGTGACCGCGAACACCCGCCGTCCGCGCTGCGACGACCTCAGACCAGCCGTTCGCGCAACGCCGCCGCGGCCTGCTCGGAGGTGATGTCGCGCTGTGCCTCGGCCAGCATCTCGTAGCCCACCATGAACTTCTTCACCGTGGCCGAGCGCAACAGCGGCGGATAGTAGTGCGCATGCAGCTGCCAGTGCTCGTAGCAGCCCTCGTCAGTGGGCGCGCCATGCCAGCCCATCGAATAGGGGAAAGAGCACTGGAACAGCGCGTCGTAGGCCTTCAGGAAACGCTTCATGAGCGCCGCCAGGCTATCGCGTTGCGAGCCGGTCAGATCATACAGCCGCAGCACCTGCTCCCGCGGCAGTACCATGACTTCATAAGGCCAGATGGCCCAGAATGGCACCAGTACGACCCAGTCGGCGTTGTGGTCGACAATGCGGTCGCGGCGGCCCAGCTCCTGGCGCACGTAATCCAGCAGCAGCACCGAGCCGTGGCGCTGGTAGTAGGCTCTCTGACTGGCCTCTTCCTTCGCCGGTTCATTGGGCAACGCCTCTCCGGCCCAGGCCTGGCCATGCGGGTGGGGGTTGCTGCAGCCCATGAGATCGCCCTTGTTCTCGAACACCTGCACCCAGCGCCAGCTCCGGCCCAGCTCCTCGGTCTGCTCGGCCCAGACGTCCACCACCCGGCGAATCTCGGTCAGTCCCATCTGCGGCAGGGTCAGGTCATGTCGGGGCGAGAAGCAGATCACGCGGCAGGTCCCGCGCACGGCCTGGGAGCGCAGCAGCGGCGAGCCCTCATCCGCTGCCGCCGGCGTGTCGTCCAACAAGGCGCGGAAGTCGTTGACGAAGACGAAGGTGGAATCGTAGGCTGGGTTGACGACCCCCTCGGCCCGCCGGTTGCCTGGGCAGAGATAGCAGGTCGGGTCGTAGGCGAGGCGCGTCGGCGGCGGCGTCTCCTCCAGCTTGCCTTTCCAGGGCCGTTTGGCGCGATGCGGGGAGACCAGAAGCCACTCACCGGTCAAGGCGTTGTAGCGGCGGTGCGGATGCTGGCTGGGATCGAACAAGGTCACGGGTGAGGCTCCTTGCGGGGCGCGCCAGAGACTCCGCCAAGACCAGGTTCAGCAGAGTCCCAAGCCTGAGGTTGCGAGAGTAAGAGTCCGCGTTGAAAGCGAGCCCGGTGGCGGAGTTACGGCACCATCGCCTGGCACATGGTGATGGCCGCGACTCCGACGATGTCAGCGGCGCTGCAGCCACGGCTAAGGTCGTTGACCGGCTTGGCAGTGCCCTGCAGGATAGGCCCGTAGGCCATGGCCCCGGCCAGGCGCTCGGTGATCTTGTAGCAGATGTTGCCGGCCTGCAGATCGGGAAAGATCAGGATGTTGGCCCGGCCGGCGACCAGGCTGCCCGGGGCTTTGCTGGCGCCGACCTTCGGCACCAGGGCCGCGTCGGCTTGCAGTTCGCCGTCCACCAGCACGTCCGGCAGACCCAGTTCTTCCACCCGCGCCTTGGTCAGCGCGGTCGCCTTCACCATCTTGTCCACCAACTCATGCTTGGCGCTGCCCTTGGTGGAGAACGACAGGAAGGCCACGCGCTGCTCGCCGCCCATGATGGCCTTATGGCTCTTGATGGTGCAGACCGCGATGTCGACCAGCTCCTCCGCCGTGGGGTTGGGGTTGACCCCACAGTCGGCGTAGAACAACACCGGCTCGCCATTCGGCGCGGGGGTGGGCAGGTCCATGATGAAGAAGCTGCTGGCGATCTTGATACCCTTGGCGGTGCCCAGGCAGGTGAAGGCGGCGCGCAGCATGTCGGGGGTGGAGGCGAGCGAGCCAGCGACCATCCCTTGCACCAGCCCGGTGTTGAGCATGAGGTTACCGAAGTTTAGACGGTTCTGGATCGCCTTCCGGGCATCCTCCGGGGTGGCGCCCTTGGCCTTGCGCCGTTCGTAGAAGACCGTGGCCAAGCGGTCCGCCATCTCGGCTGGAGCCGCGAGCCAGTTGAGGATTTCGACCTCCAGTCCGCAGAGGCAGACCCCCGCCTTGGCCTGGGATGTCTTCGCCTCGTCTGGCGTGGCCAGCACGACGACCTTACGGGCGATGCCTGCCCGGGCGATCTGCGCCGCCGCGTCCATGACGCGCGGGTCGTTGCCCTCCGGCAGCACCACCGTGAGTCCGGCCGCCTTCGCTTTGGGGATCAGGGTGTCCAAGAGCGCCATGGGAGTATCCTTTTCGCCTCCGGGCGGGCCTCGATGCGGGGTCTCGCCCATACCTTGAACAGACACGGCCAACGAGGCCGCGGTCCGCTATCGCCCCGGTATTCGACCTGCGTCGGGCAACCCTACGGCTTCGGCCCTGACGCCTCCAGCACCTGCCGCGCCTCGATCGCAATCATCAGCTCTTCGTTGGTCGGCATGACGACCGCTTTCATCGTGCTCTCCGGCGTACTGATGACCGCGGCCTTGCCCATGACCGTGTTGGCGCTTGTCTCCAGGAAACAGCCCAGCACTCCGAGCCGGTTGACGAGGGCTTCGCGCACCACCGTGCTGTTTTCGCCGATGCCGCCCGTCAGCACGATGGCATCAGCACCCTGCAGGACGACGAAGTAAGCGCCGATATATTCTGCCAGGCGGTGGGTGAAGCCATCGAAGGCCTGCTGTGCATGGGCATCGCCATGCTGTGCCGCGCTGATGACGTCGCGCATGTCGCTCTTGCCGTCGGCAAGTCCCGCCAGGCCGCTGCGCTTGTTCAGGAGGTTGTCCACCGCTTCGGGGCTCATGCCCAGGTGCTTGATCATATAGAGCACCACCCCGGCGTCGAGGTCGCCGCTGCGCGTGCCCATAACCAGGCCAGCCAGCGGGGTCATGCCCATGCTGGTGTCCAGCACCTTGCCACCCTGCACGGCCGCCACGCTGCCGCCGTTACCCAGGTGGCAGGTGATCAGGCGCGCGCTGGCCGGATCGAGCCCGAGGAACTCGCAGGTGGCAGCGTAAACGTACTTGTGCGAGGTGCCGTGGAAGCCGTACTTGCGGATGTGGTGTTGCTCGTAGAGCTCGCGCGGAATGGCGTACAGGTAGCTGGCCGGTGGCATGGTCTGGTGGAAGGCGGTGTCAAACACGGCCACGTTCGGGATGCCTGGAAAGACCTTCTCGCAGGCCTCAATGCCGACCAGGTTCGGCGGATTGTGCAGCGGCGCCAGGACCGCGCAAGCCCGGATGCTGGCCTTGACTTCATCGGTCACCACCGCCGGCACGGTGAACTTTTCACCGCCGTGGACCACGCGGTGTCCGATCGCCGTGATCTCGGTGAGGTCGCGCAGCACGCCGACCGCGGGGTCTACCAGCTTGGCGCACAGGGCCTTGAGCGCGTCGGCGTGGTCCTTGACCTCAACCTGGGCTTCCGCCTTGTCGGCCCCGGCCCGTTGGTAGATGAAGTTCGGATGCTTCAGGCCGATGCGTTCGATGTTGCCCTTGGCGAGCATGGTGCGCTCGCCATTTTCCATCCCGAACACGGTGAACTTCAGCGAGGAACTACCGGCATTGATAACGAGGACTTTCACAGCGTCGCTCCCTAGGTGCAGGGCCAGGCCTCCACGCCCTCCCGCGTTGACTCTCCGGGGCCTGCGTCCGCATCCTCACCAAGCCATACCTCTGGCGCTTTGTCGGGTAGTATAGATCATCTTCCTGCGGCTGCCTATCAGGTCAGGGAATTCCGGGCGCATGTCAGCTCCGTAGGTGGTGACTACTCAGGTCCTGGGGTTCAGGGTTCAGGGTTCAGGGTTCAGGGCCGCGGCCGGACATACAGGA
>CAIZKT010000442.1:0-6511 GCA_903933565.1 uncultured Victivallales bacterium
CTGATCGACACTCCCAAGCCGCGTCCTCTCCTCACCCAACTGCTGGATGCCGCCCACGTCAAGCTCCCCACCCTATCGCACATGCCAGCCCCGATTGTGGTCACCAAGGTGAAACTTCAGAATCGCCGTAAAGCCCACAAAAAGAGTACGTTACGGAAATGACGAAGTGTGGATATGGGGGGAACATCCGTCAGACCCTCTGCCGCCTGTACCTCAGTGCGGCCGAGGTGCTGCGCCCCCTGTACCTGCGCATGAAGAAGCTGCGGATCGCCTGCGGGGTGATCTTCACCGACGACACCCCGGTCGCCCTGCAGGTGAAGGGTCACGGCAAGACGGTCACCGGTCGCATGTGGGTCTACGTGGCCGGCGGGGCCGGACCGCCACTGCGGGTGTTCGAGTTCACCGTCGACCGCTGCAAGAAGCGGCCCAAGGAGTTCCTCGAAGGTTATCTGGGCTATATCCATGCCGACGCCTACAAGGGCTAAGACGACCTCTTCAAGCAAGAGGGTGTCTTCGATTGTGGCTGCTGGATGCACGTCCGCCGCAAGTTCTTCGAGGCGGTCGACGCGCCGAAGGATCTGCGCGAGGCGGTGCTGCGCGCCATCCGCCACATCTTCCGCTACGACAAGTTTGCCCGGCGGCATCCCAGCGGCGGCGACGAACTGGTGCTGGCCGTGCGCCGCGAGAAGATCGCACCGCTGATCGACTGGCTCTTCGCGCGTACCTCGAGCGCGCTCACGGGAGGCGAGGTGCTGCCCGCTTCGGCCTTCGCCGGGGCCATCGGCTACATGCACATCCTCGGCAACGCCCTGCGGACCTTCCTCGCCGATGCCCGGCTGCGCCCCGACAACGGCGAGAGCGAACGCGCCCTCCGGCCCCTGGCAATCGGACGCAATAATGCCGAGCTCGATATTATGCTGAGTAAAGGCCCTTTGGGAGCGCACCGAGGGGCGGGACTCGCACTACTCGTAGGCCTGTGTCCTTGGCATAATCAGAGGCCCTCAAGAAATGCCAGGAGCGCGTCAGGCGGTGAGTACCGAACTGGCCGGCAGGTGGGCTCGTCCAGCGCAGCGAGCGCGCGTTCCTTCATCGCGAGATCCGCCTCAACGTAGATGTGCGTTGTCGTGGGGCTCTCGTGTCCGAGCCAGAGCGCGATCACGGTCGGTGCGACTCCAGACTGCAACAAGTGCATCGCGGTCGTGTGCCTGAGCGTGTGCGGCGACACCGCCCGCCCGCAGAGGGAAGGGCAGGCCTCCGCCGCTGTGGTGACAGCCCTATGCAGGCGAAACTCGACACCGGCCCGGCTCATCCTCCCTCCTTGCCGGTTCGGGAACACAGGGTCCCTGGCGTCGCCCCCCGTATCGTGCAACCACTGCCGGAGCTGAGAGGCTGTGTTTTTCCAGAGGGGGATGAGTCGCTCTTTGCGCCCCTTCCCGTGCAGCGTGATGCTGCGAGAGCGCTCAAGATCGACATCGGCGACCTGTAGGGCGGTGATCTCCGACACCCTCGCGCCGGTGTTGTAGAGAGTGGCGAGCATCACCCGTCTCCGTCATGCGGCACTCAGCATAATATCGAGCTCGGCATTATTGCGTTTATGTCAAGCTCAGCATAAACGCAAGAACTGGCTATTCGCCGGCAGCAAGGGCGGCGGCGACGCCACCGGCATCCTGCTCTCGCTGGTGCAGACCTGCCGGGTCATGGACATCGACCCGTTCGTCTACATCGAGGACGTCCTGCGCCGCATCAACGGCCACCCCGCCAACCGCCTCGACGAGCTCCTGCCGGGCAACTGGGGCAAGGCTGAGTCCTACTACTGACAAAGAGCCATCGGCACGACCCCTACGCTGCCATCGGCTGGACGGACCGCCCCAACTCCCCTACCGTAGCCCCGCTGTGCGGGGAACATCCGTTCGGCTGGCAACATCAGTCCGTTCCCTGCTTCCGGTCTCGGGTTGTGGTGAAGTGGCGACATCGTAACCTAGGCTGTGGCGCTCGGGTCGAGTACAGCGGGGCGCTTCGTGTCGCCTCGCGTATGGGGAGACTACGTTTCCATATCTTCCAGTTTGCCGAGCATGATGCGGTCGGTGCTGCCACCGGTGCCTTGGGTGACGGTGAACCAGATGGTCGCGTTGTGCCGGTGGAAGGTTGGATATTGGAAGGATTCGGTGGTCTCGAATCGGTACTTGCGCTCCCAGTTCACGCCGTCGGTGGAGAGGTTGAGGTTGAAGACACTTCGGTTCACGCCATCAATCCGGGTGGCTTCCTGCCAGCCGAGGTAGTAGACGCCGTCGAACCTGTCGAAGGTCGGCTTTGAGTTGGTGCCGTTGGGGACGACATTACGGTGCTCGCCGGTAGCCCAAGTCCGGCCGTCCCTGCTGGTCGTAAAGATGTAGTTGCGGTTGCCCCCTTCTTGACGGCAGATCGCCAGCCAGGTGCCGTCGGGGAGGCGGTTGATTGCCGATTCCGTAAGGTCGAGGTTGGTCGGTTCGTAGTAGTGGCCGATCACCTCCACTGTGTCGCGGGCGTGGTTGAGCACCGCCAGCGCGTTCTGGGCACCGGGATAGTTGTTGATGGCTACGTAGGTTCTGCCTTCGAAGACCTTGAAGGAGTCGAAGAGGTAGAGGCCGAAGTCACGAGCTGGTTTTCTGAAGCCCTGCCTGGCGGCGTCTGCATGGACGTACTTGGGTTGCATGTCGAAGGTGCCGTCGCCGGTCTTGACCTTCATGCGGTAGATGTTCGGTGCGAAGGTGAGCGAGGCGATATCGAAGTCGCGATACCAGGTCTGGGCTTGGCGCTTACCGGGCTGTTCACTGGCGAAGAAGCAGCGCAGGGTTGTATCGCTGAGCATGATGATGCGCGGCACGAAGCAGGCGCCCACAGGAAGGGCCTCGTTGGCGAAGACCTGCTCCGACTTGGCCATGGGTATGATGTGTTCAGGCTCGAGGGTCTTCAGGTTGACAATGGACATGGTACAATATTCGTGGCTACCGGCTCCATGCCCGGGCTGGATGTCGTTCGCCTCAGCCACGACGAAAGCGCGATCGCCCACGATCACGAGATCGGCATCGTGCGCGCCCTTGACCTCTGGAGCCGAGACCCTGACCAGGCGGGAGAGAACCCGGTCGGCGGCCCTTTTTGGATCCCAGTCGGGCGGAAGCAGTTTCGGTTTGTCGAGCTGGTTGATCACCTGCTTCAGGCTCACGGCGCCGGACACGCTTCTGCCGGCGCTCGCGTCTTCCTCATGGAATCTGGCGAGCAGGATTTCGCCGGCGCCATTGCGATCGTGGTCATAGACGATCCAGATCAGGCCGTTGTTGTCCGCCACGCCGTCCGGATAGGAGACGCTACCGCGTTCGTCGAGCAGCAGGCCTTCGTTCCATGTCTCGCCGTCGTCGGTGGAGAGTTGCGCCGTGAGGTGACTGCGGCCAGTGAACCCGCAATGATTCACCAGGAGCAGGTTGCTGGACGCAAGTCGGCGGATGAAGAAGCGCGAGCCGGGGCTGGCGATCATACTGGCTTGGCCTGCGCTCCAGGTCCGCCCGCGGTCCGATGAGTGGCTTTCCCAGAGGACGCCGCTGCTCGTGCGGATGAGCATCCAGAGGCGGCCATCCCTCAACTCCGTAACCATGCCTTCCAGCGCCCAAGGCGGTGCCGTCACTGCACCGTAGAGTCTCCAGGTCTTACCTTCATCGAGGGACATACCGACACCCTGGAGAAGCGGCTGTTGCTTGGCGGTATATCCTATGCACCAGTCATGGACCGGTTGGGATGCATGCGTGACGGGCATGATCCACTCGCCCGTGGAGAGCACCGTAGGCTTGTTCATGCGGAAGGCAAACGGGGCATCGAAGCCGACGCGAAACTCACGGCCGAACGCTGGCGCGGTCGCATCGGGATCGTCGCAGATGCGGGCGTGCACGTCATGCACCGCCGTGTCTTTGTTGCCGTGGTTGAAGATATACCAGAGCCGCCCTTTCGGGTCGATCCACAGCGCGGGATCGAAGCAACGCATGCCGTCCTTTGGCAGCCCGATGGCCTGCGGCTCGGTGAAGGTTTTGCCATCGTCATCGCTGCGGCAGAGCACCACGGTATTATCCGGCGATGGCTCCTTGGGGCCGCCGGTGAACCAGGAGACGAACACTCGGCCTCCGGCGGTGCGCTCGAGTCCCGGTATGCCTTGCCAGGTGCGCTGGGCGAGGATGGGGTCTTTCACGAACAGTCCTTTCGGGGCGGCTACTGTGGGCATAGGTAATGTTCTGCATGGTCATGGCAACCGCTCTGCAGCGGAGGCCTTGTTTCGACAGACATCAGTCGCGCCAGAGGTCTGTGCTCAAGTATTTGAGGCCGCTGTCGCAGATCAGGACGGCGACGGTGCCCCCTGCGCACGGACCGTCGAGCAGGCGCAATGCCGCTGCCACGTTGGCGCCGCTGCTGAACCCGCCGAATATTCCTTCCAGTCGCGCCAGCCTGCGGGCCTGATTCATGGCCTCGGTATCGCTGACCTCGACGTAGCCGTCCACCAGATTCTGCGGGACGAATTTCAGTTTGGCCCGTGCATAGCCACCGCCTTGGATACGATGCTCCGGATGCTCGACGGGCTTTCCGGCGAGCGCGGCGGCACCCTCTGGCTCGACCACGTAGCAGCGGATACTCGGGTTGTGCTTTTTGAACGCTTCGGCACAGCCGCCGAAAGAGCCGCCGGTACCCGCGAAGTCGCAGAACGCGGTGATGGCGCCGCCGCACTGCCGCAGGATCTCCGGGCCAGTGTGCAGGCAGTGAGCTCGCCAGTTTCCGTCGAGTTCGAACTGATCGGCGCGGAAGGCATTTCTGTCCAGGACCAGCCGCTGTGCTTCGCGTTCGACCAGATCCAGGTCGCCGCCTGAAACGCGCCCAGGGACCGAGCCCGGGAGTTGGTCCACGAGTACGACGTCGGCGCCGAAGGCACGCATCATCTGGGCTCGCTCGACGGAATTCCCCCGCGACATGACGGCGACAAATGGATGCCCCATGATAGCACAGACGATGGCCAGGCCCGTACCGGTGTTGCCGCTGGTCAGTTCGACCACGGTTTGCCCAGGCCGCAAGGTGCCGACTGCCTGCGCCTCGATGATCATCTGTCGGGCGATGCGGTCCTTTTTGGAGAGCCCCGGGTTGAGGTACTCCAGTTTGGCCAGGATCCGGCCGTTCACGCCGTGGCACAGGCGTCGGAGTTCGACCAGCGGGGTGTTGCCGATGGCATCCAGCACAGAGTCCAGCAGGTGGTCTTCTCTCACAGGGGCGCGCCTCCCGAGGGTCTTGGTAGCCGAGCCAATGGGTTCACTTTTCATCTTCCTACCGGCCCTCTGCGAGGGCGTGGCACGGCAATTTTGCGGTGGGCGGAAACGCCGATACCGAACGGCGGCATGCCAGTAGGCTCAGCGAATGGGGCCAAGGTAGCGGACCTGGCTGAAGTCCTGCAGGCCAATCAGAGCCTTGGCAAACTGAGTTGCGGCGGCCTCGTCAGGGGTGCCGAGGGCACGGAACACATCCCAGGCCAGCTTCTTCTCTCCCGGGGCGTCGACGGAGCCTGGCGCGAAGGCGCGCAAGCCGAAGCGTAACCCGCCTTCGTCCGCGTGGTCGATCCAGCGGTGATACTGGAAGGCTTCAACGCTGTCCAGATCGCGCACCTTGTGCCACAAGTAGACAAGTCCCGCGGCCTGCAAGCGCTGGTTCGCCTCACTCAGGTCGGCGGCGTTGCAGCCCTGTTCCGAGAGCAGCACGCCCCGGACTGCGCCGTTGAAGCGGAACTCGGGGCGTTTCATCCAAGCGTCCAAGACCTCGAGGTTCTTCATGGTGATGAGCGGGGTATCGAAGGTGAAAGTGGCTTTGGTGTCGAGCCACGAAGCGGGATTGTAGAGATCCTGCGGGTAGGGGTGGTAGGCCACGCCCCATTCGAAATCGCCCTCCTGGCGGCACATGTCCGAGAGCAGTTCGAGCAGATCGCGCGGTTTATAGAACTTAGGTTCGGTCTCGGTCCAGTGGTGAGAGAGGGAGATGAACACACGGGAGGCCGGATCGTGTCGGCGGACCGTGTAGTGCGCGATTCTCAGGGCGCGGTAGTAGAGTTCGAGATAGCTCTCCGGAGTTTTCTCTCCGGCATTGGTCCAGACCCAGCCGGCATCGACCTCGTTGTGGATGATCCAGTTGGAGATGCGACCGCGGGAATCGCCGGCCGGGCCGTAGCGGCGGGCGAGGAAATCGAGGGCCGCGCTGTAGGCATCAACCCCCTCGGGGCTAGTGACGTTGGCCAGCGAGTACTTGCCTGGCTCGCAGGCATCGGGGTGGCACCAGTCGCGCTGCGCCTCGGCGTCGGCGTGTCGGCGGGGGACGAGGATGACGGCTGAGACGACCATGCCGTGTTCGCGCGCCAAGCGCACGATGTTGTCCACGGGTTCCAGCTCTCTCTCGCTGACGGCGTACTGCCTGCCGTTGAACGTGAAGGGCGTCGTTCCCTCTTCCCCAGTGTTGAGCC
>CAIZKT010000443.1:0-1777 GCA_903933565.1 uncultured Victivallales bacterium
CCGAAGTTCCAGCGCGCAACAAGCCCCAAGTGCCCAGGCATATTGAGTTTCACCTGAAAACCACTGCGACGTTTCTGACTACAAGTCGAGCAGTTCGAATGCTCGCTGCTGCAGCGGGGTGGCGGTGGAGAGCTGATCGAATGTGGCCTGGGCGTTCCCGAGGCTGTACGTGACTCTGGCCTGAGTTGATAGCGCCATGATGAGCGAGTGGAAGCTCTGGACCGGAAGGCCGTCTGCCGTTTGCTTGGTCTTCTTCTTTGCCTTGACCGACGGCGTGGGTATCGGTTTGGCAACAGGATCTCTTGTAGCGCGGTCCGTGACCAAAGTCTCGTCCTGGAATAGCAACGGCGCAAGAGACCGCCGCATGTGCCACTCGACATAGTACGCGAGCATGCACAGGAAGAAGTGCGCACGCACGCGATCCTCGTCACGGTGGTAGATTGGCCGGACCCGCAGGTCGATCCCTTTCATGCACCGGAAACCCTGTTCGACCTGGGCCAGTAGTTTGTAGCCGCGCACAGTGTCTTCGGCTGACAGCCGCGCCGCTGGCTCGCTGGTGCGTATCACGTAGATGCCATCCAGGTCTGCCTCAAGCCGGATCCCTTCGATGTCTCGCGTCCACTTCAGCGACCCGTCCTTGATGACGACGCGGAAGTGCTTGGCCATCTTGTGCCGGTAAAGCACTCGGCCGACCTTCTGGCCGATCTCACCCGCTGACAGCGGCTTGTTCGTTCGACCGGCGACCTCGACCGCGATCTTGGTCAGCAGTTTCTCAGTCGCGTCCAGCAGGTCGTTGCGCTTCCGCTTCCTCTCGTCCGCCAGCAAGGGGTTGAAGCACGCCACAAGCCGTTCGCCAGGAAAATCCGGGGAGTGGATTTCCGCCAGGTTCACCTCGTCAAATAGCGAAAGCTGGAGCACCTCGCCAGCTACCAGTTTCCGGATGGCATCACTGCGAAGTGCAGATATCCACCCGAGCCCAGGGTGCTTCCGCAGATGCTCGATCTTCGAATTGGTCAGCATCCCACGGTCGCCGACCAGCACAACGTGCTCAAGCCCGAAGCGCTCACGGAGCTTCGATATTTGGTTAGGCACCGTCGTCGCGTCGCCGGTATTCCCGGGGTAGACATCCATCGCGACCGGACGGCCGTCGCGATCCGTCAGCAAACCGTACGAGATCACCGTCGCGCCTCGCCGGCCATCCTTGTCGTGACCGTGCTGCGCCAGCGAACACGTCCGCCCCTCGTAGAGGCTGTTGCTGGCGTCGTACAGCGCCAGGCAACCCTCGTTCAGGTGTCTTTCGGCAAGCTTGGTCTCGATCCGCGACTGGCGCTCAAGCAACCAGTCGAGCGCGCCATACAGTTCATCAACTTCTGCGTCCCCGACACCAAGCTCCGACGCCAAAGTCGATGTCTGCCATAGCCGCACCGTCCCGAGCTTCGACGCTGGGTCCAGGATCCGCTCCGCGATAGCCGCCAAGACAAGGTCGCGCTCCCGGCACGACCTGCTCGACAGGAGATCCGCGATCCCCAACTTCTGCATCGTCCCCAGCACGGCGCGCACATGGCCGGCCGGCAAGGAACCCTTTGTCTGTACGGCCTCGCTTGCCGGGACCAGTTTCTGACCCGAAAGCGCCAGCTTGATCAACTCGATCACGTCGTTCGGGAGGTGAGAAAGATTGGCGACGGTTTCGTTGAGAACCTTGCCGCCCACCCGAGTAGTCCGTCGGAGCAGGTGGCACTCGTACACCTTGTCCTTGTACTTCCTGCGAATCGTCGCA
>CAIZKT010000444.1:0-7097 GCA_903933565.1 uncultured Victivallales bacterium
CTACCTTCGCACCGAGGTCGCATGGTCCGCCCCTTCAGGGCTCAATCTTCGCTGTGGACGGGTACCCAGGGCGTTGCCCTGGGCGCCCGAAACGCCCCCTTGGGGCTGAATACCACGGCCCATCCTTATTGCACAGGTCGACAAAAACCCCTACGGAACTGACCTGCGCCCGAGCTGACGCTCGATCAGGGTGTAGGGCCCTTCGGGCACCACGGCGATTCGAGCGCCGGGGCGGGCGGCCACGAACTCGTCGACGAAGCGCTGCGCCCGGGCGCTGGCGTCGCCGCTTCCCGGCACCGGCGTCAGCGCGAGGTGGGCGAGGTCAGCGGCCGCGACGCCGTCAGTGGCCAGCAGGAGCCGTTCCGGTCCGATGCGGTCCAGCACGCGGCACTGCATCTGCAATTGCCACTGGTCCAGGCGGGTGTCGTTGGGCCGCGCCGCTGCGTCGCGCAGGAACCGTTGCCAGTCCCGGCCGTACTCGGAGAGCAGTTCAGCATAGGCGCGCGAACCCAGGCCTTCGGTGCAGGCGCTGAGCAGCAGCAGCGTGCTGGCAGGCCCGAGGGCCGGCAGGGCGCCGCACATGCCCTTGACGGTCTGGTAGTAGGTCTGGTCAAGCGGGTAGCCGCCGCCGTTGCTGATCACCAGGTCGTAGGGGCTGGCGACGCGGGAGCGGGTCCACTCGGCGACCTGTCGGCAGCCGGTTTCGTGGGCCTGGACGAGATCGCCGCAGAAGATGCCGGCGAGGCGCCGGTCGCGGGTGACCGCGACGTTGAAGAGGAAGTCGACGCCGACCAGGCGGGCGACCTCCAGGGCGATGCGGTGGCAGGGATTGCCCTCAAGGCGGCCATTGTCGGCACGCGGGTCATGCAGGGTCTCAAAGCCGTGGAAACGTTGCACCGTCGCCAAGTCGACCAGCGCCGGGCAGACGCCTTTGCGGCCGCCGGAGAAGCCGGCCATGAAATGCGGCTCGATGTAGCCGGTGACGATACGGAAATCGGCTTCGGCGAAACGACGGCAGAGGCGCACCAGCGGGGTTGTGCTGAGGGTCGTGAGGGTCTCGGCGGCGTCGGCGCGATGGTCCAGCACTTCGCAGCGCTCGAGGACGTCGGGGCCGACGATGCGCTCGCGCTCCTCCGCCGTGCTCGGACGATGCATTCCGGTACCGATGACCACGACTACGGCCGACAAAGGAATGCCGGCTGCCTGAACGGTATCCAGCAGCACCGGCAGAAACTCGCGGTTGGGTACGGGCCGCGTGATGTCAGATACCGTGATGGCCAGCGAGCGCGGCGCGCGGTGGCGCAGCAGTTCGGCCAGGGATGGCGTGCCGATGGGCGCCTGCAGGGCGCGCCGGACCGCCTCCTGCGGCTCCGGCAGTGGCGGCACGTGCTGCCCCTGCAAGACGGTTGCGGCCGCCGGCAGCCGGAGGACCGCGCCGCTGCGGCCATAGAGCAGAGAAACAGTCTGGCAAGCGGGGCTGATCTCAGATGTCATGGATGAAGAGTCCGTCGCGAAGTTTGGGTTCGAACCAGGTCGACTTAGGTGGCATAATCTGGTCCGCGTCGCTGATGGCCATGAGCTGGTCCAGCGAGGTCGGGAACAGGCTGAAGGCAAGCGCGGCCGTACCGGCGTTGACGCGTTTCTCCAGTTCGCCGGTGCCGCGGATTCCACCGACGAAGTCGAGGCGCTTGCTGGTGCGTGGATCCTCGATTCCGAGGAGAGGTCCGAGGACGTAGTTCTGCAACAGGCTGACGTCGAGCTGGTCCACCGGCGACAGGGCGCGGCGCTCGCCGCTGAAGCTCAGGCTCCACCAGCGGCCCTCGATGTAGAGGTGAATGGTGCCGCCTTGGGTCGGCACGGGACTCGGCGCCGGCTCCAGGCGGAAAGGCGTCGGGGCCAGGGCCTCGAGAAAGGAGGCCGGAGAGCGCCCCTGAAGGTCGAGCACCAGGCGGTTGTACGGCAGGATGCGCAACTGACTGGCCGGAAAGATGACGCCGAGGAAGGCGTTGTACTCCTCCCGTCCGGAATGGGCCGCATTGCGCTTGCACAAGGCGGTCCGCGTGCGACTGGCGCTGGCAGCGCGGTGGTGCCCATCGGCGATGTACAGGCGCGGCACCTCGGCAAAAGCGCGCCGCAGCAGATCGGTGTCCCGGTCAGCCACGCGCCAGCCGGTATGCTGGATGCCATCCAGCGCCACAAAATCAAAAGCGGGTTCGTCGCCCATGGTGCGGGCCACGATGACATCCACCGCGGCCGAATCACGATAGGTCAGGAATACAGGTCCGGTCTGGGAACGCAAGGTCATGAGGTGACGAGTACGATCATCTTCTTTGTCCTTCCGGGTCTTCTCATGCTTGCGGATGACGCCGGCATCGTAATCATCGACGGCAGCCGCCGCGACCACGCCCGTCTGTCGGCGGGTGTTCATGAGCAACGAGTAGACATAGTAGCGGGGACGCGGCTCGGAGAGCAGAGGAACCTCGCGGCAGAGGCGGCGGTAGTTGGACAAAGCGCGCTCGTAGACCTCCTCGGAGTAGGGGTCCGTGCCCACGGCGAGGTCGATCTCGGCCCGGGCCACGCGCAGGAAACTGAGCGGATTGCCCTCGGCCAGGCGGCGGGCTTCCTCCGTGCTCAGGACATCGTAAGGCGGCTCGGCCACCTTCTGGGCTCGGTCGCGGGGCGGCATGACAGCGGCAAAGGGACGGATGTCAGCCATCAGTTTCTCCTTGACGGCCAGATCCAAGCCCCGCTCGGGCGGGGTGGCGGATCGCGGCGCGCAGTACGAGACGGGTGCGAAAACAGGGTAACCTAAACGCAGGCATGGCCGAAAGCCATCCCGCTCGATCATCACGAGGATCAACTCCGCTCAGAAAATCACGGGTTGAACGATCATAAGAAACATCTATCTTACCCAAAGAGCGTTACGGATCATTTTTGGGTCCATTACGAGGCGTACTTCAACCGCAACTTCGAAAGGTAAAGGGGAAAGACTATGCCGCGCCGGCCTCTGTCAGATGAGCAGAAAGAAAAGATGCAGGAAGCCCGCAAGAGCACCAGTCAGGAACGCGAGGCCGCGTTTGCGATCCTCGAGTCCAACAGTCAGTTCACGAATCCCAAGTTCTGGGAGAGAGTCTCGACCGAGTTTCAGGACGAGGTATTGGCGGCGCTTCGCAAGGCGCAGCGGGCCCTGCGGAAGGACGAGATTGCGCGTTTGAAGGCAAAGATCGAGGAGCTTGAATTGGAGGCCTGATTCGTTCAGTGCCGGACGGCGCTCTCAGGCTGGGTCGGCGGTTCCGCCGCGGTCTGGATCCCCATGAGTCGGCGGGGACTGCCGTCCGGCAGGCGTTCGGCGACTTCGCCTTGCTCCTGAATCCACCGGTAGGTCCCGGCGCGGGTTAGCAGGCGATAGCGGACCCGGTACGAGGTACGCTGATCGTCCAGGCATTCCTGTTGGGCCGCCAGTACCCTCGGCAGGTCATCGGGATGTACCATGGACTGCCACCGTTGGCGCGTCGGCTCGATATCTTCGGGCAGGTAGTCCAGCCCCTCGGCATAGCGGGCGTTGAAGGCCATCGTCCCCGCCGCCAGATCCCACTCCAGCACGATCAGTTCGGCGTTGTCGATGATCTGGGCCGTGTACTGGCGTGCCGCCTCGAGATCACGCTGAGCCTGCCGGTGGCGGCGCCGGAGCACCACGAGCAGGCCGATGAGGGCCGCCTGGAGTGCTGCGGCGGCCACGCCGAGAGCGAGGCGGAGGGGTCGCGGTGTCCGGGGCGGGCCGGTGTTTCCGGGGCGGGTTGCGGCAGGGGTTGCGGTGGAGCGCGGCCCGTCGCCCTCGATGTAAGCCGCCGCCTCGAGGTCCGGGGCCGAGCGCACGATACGGATGGGAATCTCCGAGGGGGGCACTCCCTGGAGTATTTTCACCGCCACGGTAGCGGCCACCTTGCCTTGCAGATGGGCTTCCTCAAGCCTGGCCTCCGGGGTGTTGAAGCCGCCGCCCGAACCCGTGATGCCGTAGACCGGCACGGGTGAAACGCGCGCTATCCGCGCTAGCACATCGTCCAATCGTTGGGGGTGGCCATCCCGGTCCTGCGACCAGGCGGTCAGCAACACCAGGCTGTCCAGGGGCAAGACGCGGATCTGTTCGATGAGTTCGGGGGTGGAGTACTGTGCTGCGCTGAGGAAGGCCACCACCAGCCCCGGACGGCGCCGCAGGATGTCCTCGGTCCAGGACTGCACCTGTTCACGGTAGGCCAGGCCCGCCGGAGACAGGTCATGCACGACGACCAACGAGCGCGTGTCCGGATGCCGCTTCAGAGCGGTAGCCATCACCGTGCTGACGTCATGGACGTGCAGGGTTCCGGTGATCGGGCGATGGGTGCCGACGACATCCGGTGGCAGGTCGCTGACGCCGCAGAACACCAACGGGCTACGCGGGAGGATCTGGCTGAGCCTGGCCAGGGCGAACTCGAAGGCGGCGTCATCGGCCGCGATGGTCACGGCGAAACGCTCTCGCGCGTCCTCCTGCGGCAGGCGTTCGGCCAGACGTGCTGCCACGACCTCGGGGGGAAGCTCGGCCTCTGCCAGATATTCCACCGTGAGCGTCGCGCGGGGGAACTTGGCGGTGATCGTCTCGCGGACGCCGGCGGTCAGTTCAACGCTCCAGCGCGTGTCGGAACTGTAGGAGTTGAGGAGCAGGACGCGGGGAGCGAGGGTAGGGGGCGTCTGGGCGTCATGCGCCTTGGCAAGCGCGCCGCTGACGGCCAGGGCAGCGGCCATGAACAGGCGGCGCAGTGAGACGCCGACCTGGTGTCGGACTGTGGCTGACACTCGGTTGCCCCCCTCGTTTTCGGCGCGCGCTACCGTGCTCTCCGGCCGGCACCGCGCGGGTGTTCGGCTGGGCCCGACACCGGCGTCGCGTCGGCGAGCCGACCAGGGGCTACATTAGCGCGACACTTGGCAGAATGCAGGTTCAATGGCATGCCTCTGAGATGAACATCCTCTGTCTCTACAGCGACTGGCGATGGACGGGTCCGGCCGAGCCGGTCGTGCAAATGTGCCTGGGCCTGCAGCAGCGCGGCCATACGGTGTTCTTTGCCTGCCGCAAGACGCCGGCAGCGCTGCGCGAGGTGGAGGAGAACGTTCCCGACAAGGCCAAGGCGGCGGGCTTGCGCGTGACGACCGAATTCGCTCTGGACCGCTACATGGGGGTCGGGCACACCCTGCACGACCTTGTGGCGCTGCCGCGCTTTCTGCGGCGGCAGCAGATTGACGTCTTGCATTGTCACCTCAGCCACGATCAGGCGCTGGGCGCGCTCTGTGGCAGGCTGTGCGGAGCGCGTCGGCCGTTGCTGGTCAAGACCCTGCACCGCCGCAAAGTCCCCGCGGCCACCTGGCTGCAGCGGGTGGGCTTGACGGGGCTGCTCAGGGCCGATGGCGCGTTTGTTTTCACCCCCGCCTTCCGCCAGCAGTACATCGAACGCTTCGGCCTGGCCCCTGACGCTATCGCGCTGCAGCCGCTGACCATTGACGTGGAGCGCTTTCGCCCCGACCGCGCCTGGCGGCCGATGCGGCCGGTGTTTGGCATTCCGCCGGGAGCCGTGGTCATCGGCATCGTGACCCGCTTCCAGGAGTACCGGCGCATGGACACCTTTGTGGAGGCCGCCGCCCGCGTGGTGGCGCAGCGCCCGCAGGTGCGTTTTCTGTTGCTGGGCTGGTCCGGACAGATCGAGGAGACGGTGATCAAGCCAGTGCGCCAACACGGAATTGAAGCGCAGGTGATTATCGGCGGGTATCGCATCGACGACTATGACGATACGCTGGCGTGCCTGGACATCTTCACCCTGATCATGCCGGGATATGACGGCACCGCGCGGGCGGTTCGTGAAGCCATGGCCATGGGGAAACCGTGCGTCGTGTCCGACATCGGGATGCTCCCCGAGATCGTGCAGCACAACCGCACGGGTCTGGTCACCGAACTCACGGCCGAGGGTCTGGCGTCAAGTTGGTTGCGCCTGGTAGATGACGCCGAGACACGCCAGGCACTGGGGCGGGCGGCCTTGGACCACGCCAGGACGAACTTCCGGATCTCGCACATGGCCGAGGCCGTCGAGCAGACCTACCAGCGCTGGCTAGGCCAACGCCGTGGCGGCGCCGCCGACTGAAACGCGGTCTCAGGTCACAGGCGCCTACAGGCTGACACACCCAGCGCCGAGCTGCTGCCGGGGTTCGCTAGCGCATTCCAGCTTGATGATGGCGATGCCGGCGAGGGGATCGGGGCAGGCGGCGGGGAGGTCACGCAGCCAGAGGCGTTCCCCCCGCTGCACGACGGTGACCGGGGTGGGGTCGCCGATGATGGACGCCTGGGTGACCTTGCCGTGGAAGCCGCCGATAGCGATCTCTTTACCCGGCCAGCGGCTGCACCAGAAGTAGGCCGTGTTGCCCCGGCGGGTCCACTGGCCGAGGGGCATCCACTCGAAATGGTCGGCGCGGGCGACCTGGCCATAGACGGCCTCGCCGTGACGCTCCAGCCAGCGCCCGACGGCCTGCAGGCGTGGGGGGGCCTCGTCAGGCACGGAGCCGTCGGGTTTGGGACCGATGTTGAGCAAGAGATTGCCCTGGCCGGCGGTTGCGGTGCGCAGCATGCCAATGACCTCACGGGTCGAGCGCCAGTCGCTCTCGGCGCCGTAGGGCAGGTAGCCCCAGGAGCCGTTGAAGGTCATGCAAGCCTCCCAGGCGCGACCTTTGCTCTCGGCCTTGATGTGTTCCTCGGGAGTGCCGAAGTCCTCGGACAGGAGCGAGCGGTTATTGATGAGGATGTGGGGTTGGAGGCTACGGACCAGGCGGTTCAGGCGGCGGCTTTCCCAGAGCTCGGGAGTGGCCAGGGGCTAGGCCACGTCATACCAGAGGATGTCAATGTGACCATAGTTGGAGCACAATTCGCGAACACAACCATAGGTGAATTCGATGAAGCGGCGCCGGGCTTTCTCATGGTGGGCACAATCGGCCCCATCCGGGTGATGCCAGTCCATGAGGGAGTAGTAGAAGCCGATCTTGAGGCCGAATTCGCGGCAGGCCTCGACGTATTCGCGGACGAG
>CAIZKT010000445.1:0-2402 GCA_903933565.1 uncultured Victivallales bacterium
GTCCGGCGCGGAGGTCATCACCCGCTCGCTTGACCCTGCGTTCGTGGCCCGCCAGCAGCCGCTGTGGGTGCCACTCTGCACCAGCGCCGTTGACGGCCGCATCTCCGCCGACAGGCCCGGCGCCGCGTCCTTGAAGCTGTAGAGCTTGCCGCTGTTGAGGATCTGGTGCGTCTCGCCGAGGGGGCCAAACTCCCCCGGCTGGCTGAAGTCGGTCAGCACGATGTTCCCCGGCGCCTCGTACGGGCCGCAGGCCATGAGCGGCTCGATCCGCAGCTTCAACGGCTGACGCCCAAAGCGGTTGACCGTGTGCCAGGCGTTGGTAACCCCGTCGGTATCCTCAATCTTGTGCCGGACGTACTGCCTGGGCAGGAACTGCCACTCGCCGTCCGCGGCCCGGGTCAGGGTGTAGTCCGCCCCCGGCTCGCGCAACTTCGCCTTGACGGCTTCCGGGAAGTAGTGCTCGCGGCGCAGCGTTTCGTAGGTCTTGATCAGCGGCGCCAGGTGGCGCAGCCAAGGCTCCTTGGCGAAGGTGTCCGGGGTGATCGACTGCAGCGAGTAACCGGCGTCGGTGCCGATGCCGCGGCACCACATGTGCTCGGTGTCGTCCTGATAGGTGACATCGTGCTCCGGACCCAGCCAGGCCAGCACGCGCGACCACCCCAGGTGCAGCGGCATGAACATGCGCCGGGCCCCGTCGTTTGAGGCCACATGGATGTCGATGAAGCGCTTGTGGGCGCGGACGGCGTGGTCCCAGGCTTGCAGGCGAGAACGCACAAACCACAGGTGGTGGTGGAATGTCGCCATCTCGACCATGATCGGCCGCTGCAGCCGCTGGAATACCTCGAAGGCGAACTTGGCGCCGTAGTGCCAGCGGTTCTCCTCGCCGCCGATGACGTGGGCGCCATCGAGGCCGTCGAGGTAGGTGAAGTCGAAGCCGCACTCGTTGATGACCGTGGCGATGCGGTCGGCAACCGCGGTGAACAGGCTCGATTCGCCATCGGGAACGAAGCAACCCCAGCACTGTTTGAGGTGATGGACCTTGGCCCCCTTGGCGTGCGGCGCCGGCCGGGTGCCGCAGGCGCCACGCTTACAGCCGGCGACGCCGTAGGGCGCGGCCTCCGTCACGCTGCCAAACTCGATCAGCTCGTCATCGATTTGCAGGGTCATGCTGCGACGCACGTAGTAGCCGATGTAGCGGGGCAGGTCGTCCGTCGGCTCGACCACCGGAACCACGGTCGCCGCGGCGCCCAGGTCCGCAGCCAGGGTGTAAGCGCGCTCCATCGCCAGGCGCGGGTCGGGCACCGGTGTGATCCAGTCGCAGTTCTTGCTGATGCTGAAGGACATGGTGTGCAGCCCGGCGAGAATCCCGGCGGCATGAAGCCGATCCGTGACCGCCTTGACGCTGGCGCGGCCGTTGGGGTACAGGTGCGGAAAGGGCTGGTAGTCGCCATAGTTGAGGCACCCACAGAAGTCAATCTGGGTGAAACCGAGCTGCTGGCACAGGTCAATCCAGCCGTCCACGGTCTTTTCCGTGGGCGCACCGAACAGATACGAGCCATGGGTGATGTCGGCATCCATGGCCCACGGCCCGCCGTAGGGCGAGTGCGGCACGCCAGGGGCCTTGCCAACTAGCTCTTTGAGTGCCTCGCGCAGCATGGTAAAGGGCGCCGCGGCGATGCCAGCCGTCGCCCCGACAAAGCCGAAACGCTGATAGGCCGCCGCCCAGAGATGCTCCTGCGGGCCGGGCAGTTCCTCGACATTCGTCTGCAGGTTCAGCGCGATGCAGGTCGCCGAAAAGGGCTCGTCGGCCTTGGCTCTGAGGCGCGTGGGCAGGTTGATGAAGCGTAGTTCGTCCACCTCGCCGCGGAACGCTTCGACGGTGAAGCGGAAGTACTGCGCCGTGACCTCGATGCGGACCACGGCCGTGGCCCGGGCGCGACCGAACTGGATCGTCAGACGGCCGTTCTCGTAGGCGGTCGCACTGGCGCCGTATTCCTGGCCGTGCTTGAGGACAAAGGCGCAACGCGAGGCGGGTTCGCGGATGGCCCAGTCCTCCCCGGTCGCCTTCTCGATGAAATGCAGGTTCCGACCGTCGCGCCCGATGGCGTACTTCACGTAGCGATTCTCAAGTGTCAACGGCATGGCAAATCTCTCCCGAAGCTGGACTTCGCGCTGTACTCACGGCGCCCGCGGCGAGCCCAACATACCGCCCGCAGAGAGCAGCGTCCACAGCGGCTTCTGGAGAGGCGCCTGGCCTCAGGCGCGGCGGTGGAGCCCACCGCATCTCCACCGGCTCTGGAGCGCCCGGGGCCTCCCGGGCACTGGCCGCGAGCCGCGGCCGGTCCATTCCCTTGGAGAGGCGCCTGGCCTCAGGCGCGGCGGTGGAGCCCACCGCATCTCCA
>CAIZKT010000446.1:0-2527 GCA_903933565.1 uncultured Victivallales bacterium
CTCGGGCTGGGCAGCGCGGGCTCCAGGGAAAGCGCGCCGCTGGCTCGGGGGATACCGCGACCCCGCCCCCAACGGGCTGGGCAGCGCGGGCTCCAGGGAAAGCACGCCGCCGTCTCGGGGATACCGCGAACCCGCCCGCAACGGGCTTGGCAGCGCGGGCTCCAGGGAAAGCACGCGGGAGCAGCGCCAAACCCGCGAGGTCCGGTCGCTGTCTCTTTCTTGAAGCCCTGTCCGGTTGCGCTGGGGCGGGCGCGGGTTATGCTCTCGAGGGATGTGCCCGTGCCCCTGGAAGCCGCGGTGGGGGAGACTGGTGGGGGCGGCGCGCGGCGAGGGTACGGGTTGTGGGTGACCTGACGCTGTGGGGTTGGCTGCTCGCGCTGCTGTGTTCGGCTTTGCAGGGCATGTCCAAAGCGGGCATCGCCGGGCTGGGCCTGCTTGGCACTCCTCTTCTGGTCTCCGTGTTCGGCGCCCGGCCGGCCATCGGCATCATGCTGCCGCTGCTGATCGTTGGCGACGTGTTTGCCGTGCTTTACTACCACCGCCACGCCAACTGGCGCATGCTCTCCAGGCTGATTCCCATCTCTTTTGCGGGGGTTGTGATCGGCAGCGTGATCATGCGTCACATCACGGACGTGGCCCTCCGGGTCAGTGTGGGGGTGATCATCCTGATCATGGTTCTGCTGGCGGTGCTGCGCAATCGGGGGGTCATCCCCGACGACAGGATTCCGAAGGGCTGGGGGACGGCCCTGGTCGCCGGGCTGGTAGCGGGGATCACCACCATGCTGGCGCACGCGGCCGGTCCGGTGATGCAGGTTTACTTTCTGGCCATGGGGTTGCGGAAGAACGAGTTCATCGGCACGGGCGCCTGGTTCTTCCTGCTGGTCAACTCCTTCAAGGTCCCCTTCTTCGTGGCCCAGGGGCAGATCACACGGGCGACGCTGGCCGTGGACCTGTACCTGGTGGCCGGCATCCCGCTCGGGGTCGCTGCCGGGATCTGGCTGGTGAACCGCCTGAGCCATCGCGCCTTCGTGATCTGGGTTGAGATCATGACCGCGCTGGCAGCCCTGCGGCTGGTCTTTGGGTAGTGCCGTAGGGCCGAGAGAACCCGGTCGGGAAGCCCTGACCTGCAGCGATTGTGTCGGGCCCGCCGTGACGTTACATTCATATGTCCTGGCCCCATGTAAGCAGGAACTCTTGAAGCCCTGGTTTTGGGCGCCACCACTCTCACGAAAGGAGCGCTGATGTGGTTTTGGCGGCGACGTCCGATCAATCCTGGCCCCGTCGTGCTCCTGGAGCCGGCGATGGGTGCGGTCACCCCGCCGTTGCAGCAGTTTCAGTTGCCGGAAGTCTCCGTCACTAACTCCGGCCCGCCGGACGAGGATGGCCTGAGCCAGCCAGAAGGTGCCGGGTGGAATCCGCAGATGCTGAGCCCGGACCGCAGCTTCCCGCAGGCTGTGGTGTTCCGCTGGTTGCCACCGCCCGCGCTGCGCGGCGCCGTGCGCTACGATGTTCAGATTGGCCCTGATGCGGAGCTTTCCGCCCCGTTGGTGGTGCGAGACCTGGCTCAGCCGTTCGCGCGGGTGCGTCATCTGCTGGTGGACTGCATCTACCACTGGAAGGTTATCGCCTTGCTCAGCGGCGAGCCGGTGGCCGAGTCGAGAACGTCCGTTTTCCGTACCCATCCTGCTCTGCCCCGCTGGATACGGGTGGCGCACCTCACGAACGTGCGCGACCTGGGCGGCTGGCCGGTCGCCGGAGGGCAGCGCGTCCGCCAGGGCCTGGCATACCGGTCGTCCGAAATGAACGGTCACCTCAGCCTGAGTAGCGAAGGAGCGGACACGCTGCAGAGAGAGCTGGGCATCCGCACCGATCTGGATCTTCGCGGCCCGGACGAGGAGCCGAGTCCGGCGCTTGCCGAGCAATTTGTGTGCCATGTGAACATTCCGGTCCTGCCTTACGACCGCATCCTCTTGCCCGAGATGATGACGGCCTATGCCCGGATTTTCGAGACCCTGGGCCAGGCGAACGTCTACCCGGTCCTGATGCACTGCTGGGCCGGGGCGGACCGGGCGGGCACGGTAGCGTTTCTGCTGCTGGCTGCGCTGGGGGTGGAGCTGCGGGATCTCGAGAGGGATTACGAACTCAGTTCGCTGTCTCTGTGGGGAGAGCGCTCGCGCCACGGTCCGGCCTTTCAGGCTTTGCTTGGCGCGTTGGCGACCTATTCACGCTCTCCGGCCGACTCGGTGAATACGCAGGTGGCGCAGTACCTGGGCGCCGCGGGGGTCAAAGGCGAGACCCTGGAGCGGCTTCGGCTGATGCTCCTGGAGCCCGTCCCGCCGCCCCTGGCGTCGGCCGAGACGGAGTAACAAAAAGCGACCTGTGCAATAGGGAAGTCCGCCTGGAGCGCTGAAGGCGCGCGGCCATACCAGCCCAGGGCAACGCCCTGGGAATAGGACGGTTATGGGTTTGAGCCCTGTAGGGGCGAGCTATCTGCCATACCTCCGCACCGAGGCCGCATGGTCCGCCC
>CAIZKT010000447.1:0-6740 GCA_903933565.1 uncultured Victivallales bacterium
GCGGGATACCGCGAACCCGCCCGAAACGGGCTGGGCATCGCGGGCTCCAGGGCGGCGGCGGGATACCGCGAACCCGCCCGAAACGGGCTGGGCATCGCGGGCTCCAGGGCGGCAGCGGGATACCGCGAACCCGCCCGAAACGGGCTGGGCATCGCGGGCTCCAGGGCGGCAAGCGGCATCATGGCAGACGCCTGCCAGATCTAGCGGGGGCTCTTTCTTGGAACAGCCCTGTCCCCAAGCCCCCATCCGGCGACCGATTACGTTTACGCTCCATTGACTCGTGCCTCTCATGGCGGTATCCTAAAAGTCGGTAAGTTTGTGTAACCTGAAAGACGGAGTCGCGGCGGGCGCTTAGCTGGCGAACTGGTCCAAGGAGTGCGCAGCATGAGAAGCAGATCACGTCGGTCCTTCACTCTCATCGAGCTCTTGGTGGTGATCGCGATCATCGCGATTCTGGCAGCGATGCTGCTGCCGGCGCTGGCGAAAGCGCGTGACAAAGCCCGGCAGACGAGTTGCCTGAGCAATACCAAGCAGCTCGGGCTTGCGTGGTTCATGTACGCCCAGGAATGGAATGAATCAGCGATGTCCGTGAACCTCGGGGCGGGGTTGTTACCCCCCTACACGCTGCCGAACGGCACCACCTATAGCGGTGGCTACATCCTCTGGCCGGCCATGTTGTACTCCTATACCAGGGACTACGGCATGTATAACTGCCCGGCCAACACGTACCGCTGGACGGGCGAGTACAGCGGAAACCCTTTCTGCTATGGCTATGTCAGCATCAACTGGGGCCAATCTCTGGCCTCGTACACCCAGCCGGCCAACACCCTGGTCATGTATGATGTGCGCAGTGCCGGCGGCTTCACCAACCAATACGCTCCGGGCATTGGCCTGGCCAGTCCGGCGAACAGCGGGCCGGCGCCGATCCTGCCGTACTACGACTCCGGCTTCAGCATCATCCACAACGACGGAGCCAACGCGCTGCTGGCCGACGGCCACTCGGCCTGGTTCGCGATTGGCGGCGCTCTCAGCAACCGCTCGATGTGGGCGCGCTGATCTTGCCTGGCCGCGACCTGGCGGCGCCTGCGCCTCTGATTATCAGGGCGGTGGCGGCGCGCTGGCTTCGAGACGGCGAAGGCCGGCGTCGAAGAGAGCGGCGGTGCGTTCGGTGACCCGGTGCACGGCGGCGAGCAAGTCGCCGCCGTCGCGGCCCGGGCCGAGGACACGGCGGGCCAAGGCGTCCTGTTGGGCCGGGGCCTCGGGCAGCGAATGAGTCTGGCGGTCCTCGAGCAGTTGCAGGAAGTGCTCGATGCGGCGCAGGAAGGTGTAGCCCTCCCGCAGGTCCTCCCCCTCAGAACGAGACAGAATGCTGGTCTCGATCAGGGCGGCGATGGCCTCCAAAGTCCCCGGGTGGAGCAGTTCGGGAAGGCGCTGCGCGTGGGCGAGCTGGAGGGCTTGCACCAGGAACTCGGCATCGCGGATGCCACCGGGGCCGGTCTTGAGATCGATTCGTCCGGGGCGGGCATGGGTGTGAGAGGCCTTGGCGCGCAGGTGGCGCACGGAGGCCGCGATCTGGCGCGGATCGTGGGGAGCGGTCAGGAAGGCTCTGAGGCGGCCGAGGAGTTCCCGGCCCAGCTCGCGGTTGCCGGCCACCGGGCGGGCTTTCAGCAGGGCTTGCAGCTCCCAGAGTGCGGCTTCGGAGCCGTAGTAGGAGACGGCGGCGCGGGTGGAGACGGCCAGCCCCCCGGCGCGTCCGTAGGGCCTGAGACGGAAGTCGACCCGGTAGGCGAAGCCCTCGTCGGTATGGCCCATAAGGTCGGCGCGCAGCGCTTCCAGGACCCGCTCGTAGAAACGCCGGTCGTCCTCTCCTGCCGGGGTGCGTTCCTGGTAGATGCCGACGAGGTCGAGGTCGCTGCTGTAGTTCAGTTCGCGACCGCCGCATTTGCCGAAGGCCAGGATACAGAAGCCCTCGGCTGGCGGCGGCTGGGGCAAGGTGGAGGCCAGGCGCTGGGCGGCGGCGAGCGCGGACCAATCGAGGAGGGTCTCGGCCAGATCGGCCAGTTCGGCGGTGATGCGCCGGATGGGGAGTTTCAGGAAGATGTCGCGGATGCCGATGCGCAGGATGTGACGGCGGCGAAAACGGCGCACGGCGTTGAGGCGGTCCTCGTGCAGCGGCCCCGCGGCTGCGAGGTCGTGGCGCAGGTCGGCGTCGAGGGCGGGAACCCCGTGGTCGCGGTTGAGCACCTCCTGGTCGGTGGCCCACTCCATGACCTCTGGGTCGCGCACCAGGGTGTCGGCGAGAAACTGACTGGTGGCGAGCACGCCCAGCAGGAGGTCAAGGCGGCGGGGCTGGAGCAGCAGCCCGGTGTAATGCCCGGCGGGATCGGTGAGCTGTTCGACGAAGCGTTGCCAGTTGTTCAGGGCCATGTCCGGATCGGGGGTCAGATGCAGCACGTCTCCGGCCAGGACGGCCAGGCGGAGGAAGTCCTCGCTCTGCGGGCGGGCGGCGGCGAGCAGGCGCAGGTTGGTGAGGGCGCGTTGGGTATCGCGCAGGCCCAGGCGGCTGAGGATACGTTCGGCGTGCTGCGGTTGGACCGCATTGTCGAGCAGCAAGTCGACCACGTTGCCACGGCCGCTGCCAGCGCTGGCCGGGCGGCCGAAGTGCTCTTGAACGAAGCGTCGCACAACGGCGGTCTCGGTCTCGAAATCGGCAAAGAGCTGCCGGCCGACGTCGAGTTCCTGCCGGCCGTTGTAGCCCATGCGCCGGGCCAGATGTCGGTACTCGATGGTGCCGGGGTCGGGCAGGAAGAGATCGAGGGCGTTGCCGCGCAACATGCGCAGGGCGTTGATCAGCCGCCGCAGGAAGTAATAGGCCCGCGTCAGTCGGCGGCTCTCCTCCTGCTCCAGCAACCCGGCGCGGGAGAGGGCTTCGAGCGCCTCGTGGATGCGTGGCGTGCGCAGGTCGGGATGCACGCCGCCGTGCTGAATCTGCAGCATCTGCACGCAGTACTCGAGGTCGACCAGGGCCCCGGGGCTGAGCTTGGCGTTGGGTCGGCTGCCGCTCGTCTTTTCCGCCACCTGTCGATCTCGCAAGTCTTGCAGTTCCGGCACGGAGATGGAGGCGCTTTCGTAGACAAACTGATGGCGCAGGCGTTCGATGCGCTTGCCAAGATCAGGATCGCCAGCGAGGGCTCGCAGGCGGACCAGGGCCAGCCGTTCAAAGCTCAGGGCAGCGCCGCCCGGACCGTAGTAGCGGCAGAAGTTGTCGAGGCTGCAGGCGAGCGGCCCAGCCTTGCCGTACGGGCGCAGGCGCAGATCAATCTGAAAGACCCCCTCGCGCTTGGCGATGACGAAGCCGGCGATTTCCTGGACCAGGCGGTCGAAGTACTCGGCGTTGGTGATGGATTCCGGTCCCTCGGTGTGGCCGTTATCGGCGTAGACCAGCAGCAGTTCGATATCGGAGGCGTAGCCGAGGGCGACGCCGCCCAGCTTGCCGAGGCCACAGATGGCGCAGGCCGTGGGCAGGCCGCCGACCGTGCGCGGGGTGCCGTAGCGCGCCGACAGATGGCGGTCGACAAGGGTGAGGGCGGCGCCCACAACCAGCTCCGCCACCCGGGTGAGCGGTTCCGCCAGGCGGCGCACGTCGGGGTCATCGGCCAGGATGTGATGGAGATCGATGAGGAAGATCTCGCGGTCCTTCCAGGCGTTCAGGGCGGCGCGCTGGCCCTCGTAGGATGAGGGTTCCTGCAGGGCCTGTTCCAAGCGTTGCCGGAGCCCGTCCATGGACCCGTCCAGGGGCGTCTGCCCGGCGCGTTCTTGCAGCAGGGGCAGCAGGGTTTCGTACTGGGCCCGGATGAAGTCTTCCCAGAGGAAATCGCTGGCGCCGAGGATGCGGGCCAGGTCCTGCAGGGATGCCGGGCGGGCGAATTGGTCCAGCCAGCGTCCACGGTCTGGGTTGTGGGCGATTTCCTCGGTGAGTTGCTCGAAGCGGGTCAGGGCGGCGTAGGGGTCGTGAGCCGTGCCAAGGCAGTAGGTGAACTGCTTGGTGAGGGCAACCGAGAAGCGCAGTTCATCGAGGCGCCGGGGATCCTCGATCTTGCGACCGCGGGCATCGAGGACCTCGATGCAGTCGGCGACCTGGCCAGAGTCGGTGGTGCTGATGGTCACGCGTTCGATCGTGACAGCGCGCAGGGCCAGGGCATTCGAGAGCGCATAGAGGAAGAAGGGCGTGTCCTGGGAACGGACGAGCAACCGGGTAAAGCGGCCCTCGTTCTGGACCTCGAATTCGACCGGGTAGAGCAGGGCATCGCCCGGGGCGGTCAGGGTGGCCATGCGTCGTGCCACCTGTTCGTACACCAGGTGCCGGGCCCGTACCGCTTCCTCGGCACGGTGGGTTTCCAGGAGTCGGACGACCGCCACAAGCGGTTCGCGCAGAGGCTCGGGCCAGGCACTGGTGCTAGCGGCCCCCTCGCAGCGGCAGCGGAAGTGGTCGATGATGTGACGGCGGGGGGCCTTCATCTCGGCGCGGGGTATGCGGCGAGCCGGTCGCGGCGCGGCCTCGAGCGCCGGCACGGACGTGAAGACGTCCCCGGCGACAATGTTCAGCCCCGCGGCTCCCAGCAGGCCGGAGATCAGGGAGAACAGGGCTGGATAGTCAAACGCCAGCACCGTGCAAGCGAGCAGGCCCTCCGGGCCGGGTTCGGTCAGCACTTCCACGGGCTGCGCCGGAGTGAGGGCCGCCAGCACGGTGCGGTGCCGAGCCGCCTGGGCGACCGTGAAGACGTCCGCGTAGCGCTCACCCCACTGTCGCAGGTAGCGTTCGCTCTCGGCTAGCGACAGTCCGCCGCAGGCCGCCGCCAGTTGTTCTGCCGTGAAAGCCATGGACAGAGACTCTACACGGGCGTCCCGCCGGACGCCAAGGCGTTAAGTTTCGACGATTCCGCCATAGGTCCCAAATCCGCGCCGCCCTATGGAATGCGGTGGCAAGTCCGCCCCCCGGGCGAACGCGACACCGCGTTGGCGGGCGCCTGTCGCCCGGGCTGTAGGTCCCAGCCAAAGCGGCGTCGGCGACTCGCTGCCGCGAGTCTCTGCCACCGCAGTCCACAAGGTTTGCCTGCCGCCCCGAAGGGGCACAATCCGTCAGCCCAGGGCAGCGCCTTGGGTACCGGCCCCCCCGCGGATTGCCGGCTGAAGGCCGGCGATAAAGCTGCAGGGACTGGCCCGTGGTCTGGACTTCCTAAGCTTCTCCCACCCCGTCAGGGTGGAAAACTTTGCGGGTTGATGCTAACCCAGGGCGCTGCCCTGGGCTGGCGAATGTCAGCCCTTCAGGCTTGGGGTTGAATACCACGAGGCGTCGCGAACGGAGTCGCGACCTACGTTGAGACGGCCGCCACCGGGCGGCCGAAGCCAACCGGACCGCCCCCGCCCCCGCCCCCGATTTCTTCACCGCTTCTGAGGCATTACGGCGTGGGAGAGTAGAGTAGAGGTGATGGCGCTTCTGACGGACTGGGCCGCGGCGCCGGGGGGCTGTAGAGCTATGGATACGAGGACCAAGCAGAGCGGGCCGACGCAGCGGGACCAGGGTGGCGCCCTGCGCCCGTCGGCGCTGCTGGCGCTCGCCGCCCTCAGCCTGGGCGTGGGGAGTAGCGCCCAGGAGGTGGGGCAGGACCCGCGGTCGGCCAGCCCTGAGCCACGGACGGCATTCGTTTCGAGCCCCCTCTACCGGCAGCACGATACCGGCCCGTACCACCCCGAGCGGGCCGCTCGCCTGGAGGCCATCGAGGACCGGCTGCGGGAGCGCGGCCTGACGGCGAGGTTGCTGGCTCTGACGCCGGCCCCGGCCGCGCTCGAGTGGGTCACCACCATCCACCGTGCCGAGTATGTCGAACGGGTTCGGCGGCTGTGCGCCGCCGCCGCGCCCTGCATTGATACCCCCGATGTGCCGGTCGGCAAGGAATCTTATGCCGTGGCCCTGCTGGCGGCGGGTGGGGTGCTGACGGGCGTGGATGCCGTGGCCACGGGCCAGGCGCGGAACGCCTTCTGTGCCGTGCGCCCGCCGGGGCACCATGCGCTGCGGGACCAGGCCATGGGCTTCTGCCTCTTCAACAACGTCGCCATTGCCGCGCGCTATGCCCAGGGCAGACACAAGCTCGGCAAGATCCTCATTGTCGACTGGGACGCGCACCATGGGAATGGCACCCAGGCGGCGTTCTATGACGATCCGACGGTGCTCTACTTCTCGGCGCACCGGGACCCATTTTACCCCGGCACGGGAAAAGCGGCCGAGCGCGGGGAAGGCAAGGGCCTGTCATACACCCTCAACGTGCCGCTGCCGGCCGGCTCCGGCGATGCGGTGTACTGCCAGGCATTCACCGAGACGCTGGCGCCCGCGGCGCTGGCTTTCCAGCCGGACCTGATCCTGGTCTCGGCGGGATTCGACGCGCATCAAGACGACCCGCTGGGTGGGATGAGGCTGACGCCGGACGGCTACGCCGCCCTCACCCGGATCGTCAAGGACCTCGCCGCGCGCTGCTGCGGCGGGCGCCTAGTGGCGGTGCTTGAAGGTGGCTACGGCCTGGAAGGCCTGGCCGACTCGGTCGAGGCCGTGGTCCGGGTGCTGCTGGAGCCGTAGGGTGAGGGCTCAGACGCGAACCCTCCGTTTCTTTTTCCGGGCGGTAGGCGTCCTGGAGCCGGCGGTCTCCGCCGTAATCCCCTGGAGCCGGCGGTCTCCGCCGTAATCC
>CAIZKT010000448.1:0-3680 GCA_903933565.1 uncultured Victivallales bacterium
ACGCGGCGGATCGCCTGGAGGGCGGCCCTGCGTGGCCGCCGCGGCGCCGACGCAGCGGCGCCCTCCAACGCCCTTCGTCCGCCGCGGCGGACAAAGGGCGGAATGGGAAGCGCCTGGTGTCATACGTTGAGGGGCGGTCGTGGTCGTGCGCCGCCGTCGGCAGAAGGAACCTTCAGGAGCAGACGATGTCTACTCGCAGCCTAGCGCCAGCGTTGCCGCGCCGCCACCCGGAGACCGAGGGTGTGAACCCGGCCGGGATCAGCGCCTTTCTAGCCGCCGTGGACCGCGATCTCGGGGGGCTGCATGGGTTCATGCTCCTGCGGCACGGGCGCGTGCTGGCCGAAGGGGCGTGGACGCCGTACGCTCCCGAGTTGCCCCACCAGCTCTTCAGCCTGACCAAGAGCTTTGCCTCCACCGCCGTGGGCCTGGCCGTGGCGGAAGGTAGGCTGACGGTGGACACGCCGGTGCTGGCGCTATTCCCGGCCCAGGCTCCGACCCGCCCCGGAGACAACCTGCTTGCCCTGCGTGTCCGGCACCTCCTGACCATGACCACCGGCCACCACACCGACCCCACGGGCGCCATGACTGCGGCCGCGGACGGGGACTGGGTACGGGCGTTTCTGGCTCAGCCCATCGAGCACGAACCGGGAACGTACTTCGTCTACAACAGCGGCGCCTCGCACCTGCTCGCGGCGATCGTCACGGCGCTGACTGGCCAGGACCTGCGCGAGTACCTGCGGCCCCGCCTGTTCGAGCCCCTGGGCATCGCCGAGCCGGCCTGGGAGACCTGCCCGCGCGGGGTCCGCATCGGCGGCTGGGGCTTGAGCCTGCGGCTCGAGGACATCGCCCGCTTCGGCCAGCTCTACCTGCAGCGCGGCCAGTGGCGCGGGCGCCGACTCCTGCCCGAGGCGTGGATCGCAGACGCTACTGCACGCCAGGTGGCCAACGGCCCACGAGCAGAGCGCGACTGGGAACAAGGCTACGGCTACCAGTTCTGGCGTTGCCAACATGGCGCCTTCCGCGGCGATGGCGCCTTCGGGCAGTTCTGCGTCGTCCTGCCGGAGCAGGAGGCGGTGATCGCCATGCTGGCGGGCACCGGCATCATGCAGGCGGTCCTGGACCGCGTCTGGGAACACCTGCTGCCGGCCTTCGGCCCGAGCCCGCGGGCCCAGGCACCCGCCGCCCGGCGCGCCCTCAAGCAGGCCCTCGCCGGGCTGCGCTTGCCGGTAGCCGTCGGCAGCCCGACCTCAGAGCTGGCACCGGGCCTGGCCGGGACAACCTTCCGCTTCGCCCCCAACTCGCGCCGCCTGACCGCGCTTACCTTCCGCGAACTCGGGGCCGACACCTGCGCCCTTGACCTGACCGACGAGCGCGGCGAACACCGCCTCGTCGCCGCCCACGGCCGCTGGCTCGATGCGACCACCACCCTGGGCGGCTGGCGGTCATCCATCACGCCCCCGGACGACCGCGTCATCGCGGCGCCCGTCGCCGGCAGCTACGCCTGGACCTCCCCCGACACCCTGCAGCTCAAGCTCTGCTTTCCCCTGACCCCGTTCTGCCCGACCTATACTCTCCGCTTCGCCGGGGACCGGCTCGTGCTGCAGCAGCGGGCCAGTGTCGCCTTCGGCCCGCCGGACAGCCCGGAACTCGAAGGCCGGCGCGGCTAGTCGATCCAGCCTCGACTCTTGATCTCGAGCGCGAGCAACCGCGGCGACACGATCTTCACCTCGGCAACGGTCTTGCCGAGAAGATGCCCGAAGTGCTGTATGTCGCCGGTCAGAAGGTGAGTGCAGCGGCTGCCAATCGCCGCCCGTAGGATGGGGCGGTCCTTCTCGGCCAACTCAACGTCAGCAATGGATCCCATCGTTTCGCTGATCGAGACTGCACTCTCGAGGGAGCGCAGCCCCGGCATCCAGTTCGGCCGTTTCAGTGAGATGTTGCGACGGGCTTCATCGATGGCAATGGGGTGGGCGATGAGGTGGCAGTGGCGCGCCAGCGTATCCAGAAACTGCCGCATCGGGCTACCTGCCTGGGCGCCCGAAAACAGCACATTGGCGTCCAAGAACACCTTCATCCCTTCTTGTCCTTGGCCCGCCGGTCTGGGAAGAGATCCAGAATGGCGCGGTTGTTCTCCTGCTCGAAGGCGGCCAACTGCTCATCCGTGTACAGCTCCGTCGGATAGACAGAGGCGGGGCGCAGGAGGATGCCTGCAGCCGTGGTCTCGGCGACCAGGATATCATCGCTCTTCAGCGCGAGAGATTGACGCATGTCCTTGGGCAGTGTAACCGTGCCGCGCGCACTGAGTCTGACCGTTGTTCTCATGACGTCAGTATAGCAGAATTGCCGCAAATCTGCAAGCTGTGATCCTCCCCGCGCCGCCGCTCGCATTCCGAGGCGGTCACGGTACCTTAGCCCGCAGGTTTCAGCATCGTGTTACAGGCTAGACTCAGGAGGATGTTGGGTCATGGCGAAGCTGCGTATCGGGATCATCGGCTGTGGTGGCATGGGGGGTGTGCATGCGCGCCGCCTGATGGCCATGGAAGAGGTCGAAGTCGCCGCCCTCTGCGACCTAACCGAGGCGATCGCGGGGAACTTCCGGGAGAAGGTCCTCGGCGAGGCCGGGAAGAACATCCCGATTTACGTCGGCAGTGCCCGCCTGTACGCCGGCAGCAAACTCGACGCCGTGGTCATTGCCACGCCGCATACCATCCACTTCCAGCAGGGCATGGAAGCCCTCGACCGCGGCTGCCACGTCTTCATGGAAAAGCCCATGGTCACCAGCGCGCCGCACGCCTACACCCTGGCCGCCAAGGTGAAGGAAACTGGCAAGGTCCTTACCATCGGCTACAACACGCCCTGCACGCCGGCCTTCGGTTACCTGCGCGAGAAGATCCGTGCCAATGCCTTCGGCAAGCTCGAGCTGGTCACTGGCTACCTCTCTCAGGCGTGGATGAAGGCGACCATCGGCCTCTGGCGTCAGGATCCCGCGCAATCCGGCGGCGGCCAGGCCTACGACAGCGGCGCCCACCTGATGAACAGCCTGGTGTGGAGCGTCGAGAGCCGCCCCGCCGAGGTCTTTGCCTTCGTCGACAACCACGGCACTCCCGTAGATATCAACAGCGTCATCTCCATCCGCTTCGAGAACGGCGTCCTGGCCAGCCTCTGCATCAGCGGCAACTGCCCGGCCGCCGCCGGGCCGATGACCTTTATCTTCGAGAACGGCCGGGTCGACATCGATGGCTGGGGCGGCAGTTGGCTGGATGTCTTCGCGAAGGGTGAACCGGAAACGCCGGAACTGCCCAAGATCGATGGCACCCCGGACCGTAACTTCGTCGATGCAGTGCTGGGCCGCGGTGAGGCTAAAACGAGCCCGCTCAACGGCATCTTCCACACCGAACTGATGGATGCCATCTATGCCGCGGCGGCCAGCGGTAAGCCGTCAAAGCCCGGAGCCCAGCCCAACCAAGCCCCGGCAAAGGCCAGCAAGGCCCCGGCGAAGAGCGCCAAGGCCCCGGCAAAGGCCAGCAAGGCCCCGGCGAAGAGCGCCGCGAAGAAGCGCTGAACGCTCGCCGCCCGGCGGCCTGCCGCCGGGCGGCGCACACTCTGGGTTCCCTTTTTCTCGACCTGTGCAATAAGGGAGTCCGTCTGGAGCGCTGAAGGCGCGCTGCCATACCAGCCCA
>CAIZKT010000449.1:0-3164 GCA_903933565.1 uncultured Victivallales bacterium
GGGCGGACCAAAGCTACCTTCCGACGGCATGGAGAACGTGTGCCCCATGTCGTGTCGCCTCCCTGCGGGGGATCGAGCGCCGTTTCCGGAAGGCTCTGGCGGCGTGCCGCATGGCGCCCTGGCCCATGTCGCGCTAGGATAGCGGGCGTGCCAGCGGGCGGCGATGCTGGCGGCAACCCCGCACAGGAGAGACACACATGACCACCCGCGAGCTCTGGCAGAACATCATGCACTACCGTGAGTTCGACCGCATGCCGGTGATCCATTGGACCGGCTGGCCGGAGACCATAGAGCGCTGGAAGCGCGAGGGGCTGCCGGAGGGCGTGAACATCCACGAGTTCCTCGGCGCGGTTCCGATGTGGGCCGGCGTCGGGGCCAATCTCGGGCTACTGCCGGAGTTCGCCGAGGAGACCCTCTCGGAAACCGCCGACTACCGCATCTTTCGCGCCAAGGACGGCGTCATCCAGCAGGCTTGGAAGAAGCGCAGTTGCATCCCACACTACATGGGATTCACCCTGAAGACGGCCGCCGACTGGCCGGAGTACAAGAAGCGCCTGCAGCCTGATCCGGCCCGGGTGCCTGCCAATCTCGAGCAGCAGATTCGGCAGGTTGACGCATCCGGGCTGCCCATTCTGGTCAGCACGGCGTCGATGATGGGCTGGATCCGCAACTGGATGGGCGTCGAGAACATGTCCTACCTGATGTATGACGACCCGGACTGTTATGCGGACATGGTGAACACGATTGCCGACCTCGCCTGCTGGGGCCTCGATCAGGTGCTGCCGCGGATGCAGGCGGTTGGGATCACCCCGGACCTGGGTTTCGGCTGGGAGGATATCTGCGGCAAGAGCGGCCCACTGGTCAGTCCGTTGATCTTCGAACGTTGTGTGGCCCAGGGATATCGGAAGATCCGCAGCAAGCTCAATGCGTACGGCGTGCCGCTCTACGGCCTCGACTCGGATGGCATGGTCGAACCCCTCACCCCGAACTGGATGGATGCCGGGATCAACCTGCTGTTCCCCATCGAGCCGGGGACCTGGGGCGCCACGCCGGAGCATTTCCGCCAACGCTTCGGTCGCGAATTGCGCATGATGGGAGGCTACGACAAGCTGGCGATCGAGAAGGGCCCCGCGGCCATCGAGGCGGAACTCCAGCGCCACGTGCCGCTGCTGCAGGAGGGTGGGCTGGTGCTCATGCCGGACCACCTCATCACGCCCGATACGGCCTTGTCGAATTACCGCTACTACCTCGATCGGGTCCGCACTCTGCGGCTGCGCTGAGCTGCTGCGCGCGGCGGAGGACGGCGGGCAGGTCGTGTCCGGGCAGGAGGCCGCGGCCGAGGATGCGGGCAAAGTTGGCCCCGACGATCAGGCGCTTGTGTTCGACCGGCAGGGCCGTATGCACGCACCAGCCCAGTTGCGGACGAGGGTCGCGCATGGGCGCGTCAGTACCAAAGAGCACCCGCTCCGGCCCGAGGCGGGCGCAGAGCCATTCGATGATGCGGTTGAGGGCCGCAGTGTAGGTCAGTTCTGCCACGATATTCGGGAAGTCCGTGGCGGCGTCGGCGACTTGGCGGGCCAGGCTCCAGGAACTGCCCGAGTGCGCCACCATGAAGGTGACCTCGGGGAAGCGCCTGGCCAGGTCGCGGACCGCGCCCATCCCGCCGACATTCGGCCCGGTGTGGAGGAGGCCATAGAGGCGGTGTTCCTGGGCGTAGCACCAGTAGTCGTCGTAGCGCGGATCATTGTAGGGCACATCGTTACGGATGTACGGCTTGAGGCCACGGAAGCCGAGCTGGCCGTGCAAATGGGCGCAGAGGGCGCGGATCTCGTCGGCGCTCTGATGGGTCGGGTCGGCGGAGGAGAGGCCGATGATCTCCTCGGGCGAGCGCTGCACCACCTGGGCGATCAGCGCATTGCCGGCGGCCACATCCATGCTGACGGTGCCGCTCCAGCTCATCATGGCGGTGACGTCCACACCGATGCGGCGGGCCAATTCGAGCAGGTTCAGGCTGTCGCCCTTGAGCATGACGTAGTGGTTGCCGGCGCCGTTGAGTCCGTCGTCGAGCACGTGGCAGTGGGCATCGAGGACGAGGGTCGAGAGGGGTTTTCCGGCGCGGGCTTCGCGGACCAGTTCGTCAGCGTTGTCGGGCACCGGCACGGGCGCCGGGGGCTTTACCCTCAGGGCGGCGGCCAGGTTCAGCCCGGCCACCTGGGCGACCGTGTCGCAGTCGGTCAGAGCCCAGTCCAGCACGCCTCGGGCAGCGCCGCCGCTGCGGGCGGGCAGGCCGGTGCCCAGCAGCACCCGGCTTGCCCCATAGCGCTCCGTGAGGAATTCCAGCGCCCGGTTGGCCTGGAAGGCGCTCAGCTCGATACAGGCGTTCGGGCAGGCATCCAAGATGGGCACCAGCAGACGCCACTGAGCCCAGGTGGCCTCGGCAATAATCACCGGACAGGACTCGAACAGTCGACAGAAGGTCACCGCCGTCTCGTAGTTGCCGCCCAGTTCGCCGATGGTGGTCAGCAGCAGCAGTCGGCGCCGGTTGAAGGCCTTGGCCAGCGGCCCCAGGACATCGGCATGGACTGGATAGCCATGGGTGTTGGGCGTCAGCAGGGCGGCCCGCACATCGTCTTGGCCCATGGCCCGCAACAGGGCCGGGGGCGCCGGAAAGTCGCCGGCCTGGTGGGGCATGACGCTCCAGCACGGGTAGAGCCGGTCGCGCCGGGCGGCGATCTCCGCCACCAGGCGCCGGTTGGCATGCATGGGATCGTAATGCAGGCACTGCTCGTGGCGCACCAGCGCCGCGCTGATGCCGTAGAGATCCAGGTCCGCGAGCAGGTGTTCGAGGGTCCAGCGCTGCTCGGGGTCCTTGGAAGGATGCGGACCGTAGGAGGCCCAGCAGTCAAAGAGCATCGGGTTCGGCATGGCGGTCGGGCTCCCCTTGACGTGGCACTTGCGGTCGAGGCGCGCGCCTGGCGCGCCAGCCGTCTTCGCCAATAGATGGCCGGAACCAAGCCCTGTCAACCGCAGGGCTGTTTCAAGAAACTGGGCTGGGCGTCGCAACAACCCGTGGTCTGTCTGCCGTATCGGGTTGCGCGAGAACACACGCCGTCAGTCATGGCACAGGCGCCAAGCCAAAGCGGTGTCGCGGTCGCCGTCGGCGA
>CAIZKT010000450.1:0-2714 GCA_903933565.1 uncultured Victivallales bacterium
CGTACCACGCCCAGGGCCTGCTCCAGCGGCGCGGTAGCGGCCCGGCAGCTGGTGCCGGTGAACCCGTGGGCTTCGATATGCAGGCTGCCATCGGGGCTAATGTCTACATGGATCTCTTGCTTCATGCGGCAGGTCTCCCTGATGCGGCGGGCGTCTCTGACGTTACCGCGGTGAAAAGATCGTCGAAGTAGAGCATGGCGCTCTCAAGTGCGGTGTCCGCGTTGCGCAGGCAACAGGTGAACTGGAAGCGTTCCGGCCACACCCGCACGAAATCGCAGTCGGTGCGTACGGCGTGGGACCGGCCTGTAGCGCTGGCTGAATCTGTAATGGTGAGGTTGCGGTCGTCGGCCACGGCCCAGCCGGTAGCCTGAGCAACCTGCAGTGTCTCTTTCAGTTCCTCCGACCAACTCAGCCATTGCGGCGAACTCTCGTGGAAGAACAGGCTGTCGAGGGTCTCGGCGCCGACGTTGCCGAACAGGCCTTTTGTCAGCCGTTGTCTGGCCCGCATGCTTTCCAGAAAGCTGGGGGTCATGGGTATGGCAACGGCCTCCGGCGAGATGCCCTCGTCGGTGCCGCCGCAGGCAGTGCAGATAAGCATCATGGCAGGTAGTCTCCATGGGTGAGATCACAGGCGTACAGAGGCCACTCTACGCCCGACAGAGGGCCAGGCGTACGGTCCCGTCTTGAAGTATGGAGCGCCGGGCTTTGAGCCCCAGGCGCTTTGCTTCGTGGAGCGTCCGGTGGACGCCGTAGAACTGGCGCAGCCGGCCGAACTTCAGGCCGACTTCGCGCTCGACGTGGCCGTTCCAGAGATCTGCCGAGAGGGTCCAGCGGCCATCTTTCTGGCGCTCGACCGCGATGTCGTAGGGGCCTTTGAGTTTGATGACATACTCGGCGCGGTGCAGGGCTTCGCCGTAGCCCCGTGCCTGGGCGTCTTTCTCGACCGGCAAGCCCAGTTCGGTGCAGGCGTCTTTGAGCGCCTCGATGTCACGGATTTCGATGTCTACGGTCGTGAGATGACTCATGGTTGGTGTGGACTCCATGGGCTGTGGGTTTCAGGGTTCGGGAATCACTCTGGCGCGGTTCCGTCGTGCGGCTGTGGGGATCCCCATACGCCGCGATTTGCATTGAGGGCCTCCGCACGTCATCCTAGAGAGTGTGACCGCCTTACGGGCTATCCCTGCCCGGAGGCGTACGGAACAGGGCGGCCGGTGGTAACGGTACCGGGAGCAAGGGCATGGTTGCGCAGACTGACATAGAGCAGGTGGCCCGTGACATCGGCGAAGCCGCCGATGCAGAACGGGTCGTGCTGTTCGGCTCGCACGCGACCGGCCACGCATCCGATTCGAGCGACGTGGATCTTCTGGTCATCGCCGAGAGCGATCAGCCGCGGCACAAGCGCAGCCGGGAGCTCTACAGGCGCATCCGGCCGCAACGGTTCGCCATGGACATCCTCGTGTATACCCCCGAGGAGGTCCGTCGGGGCAGCCGGACTCCCGTGTCCTTCGTTTCGCAGGTCCTTCGGGAAGGGAAGACGGTGTATGTCCGCGGAGCTTGAGATCGCCCGCCAGTGGGTTGCGAAGGCGGGGAATGACCTGCTGAACGCCGATGACGGAGTCCGCACGGGCCTGGCGACCTATGCGGACTCCGCTTGGGGGTAACGCGAGGTTCACGACGCCAGCGCAAAACGCCGCTGACCCATACGGCCGAAGTGTGCGGCCAGGTCTGAGGTGTCCTGTGCCGCGAGTTCGCGGGCTTTGGTCCGCAGCTTCTCCAGGCAACTGACCAGGCTGACCGCGGCAACCCCGCTGCCGCGATACTCCTCGGCACTACGGCTGAGCAGTTCAGCACGGGTCCGTTCCAGCTCCTGCTCCATCTGACGGTCGTCGGCGAAGTTCAGGCTCCTGAAGCGCTCGATGAAACGCACCAGCCGGTTCAGGGTCTTCTGGTGGACGCTGCCGGTGCCGTCGATGGTGGTGAGCATCTCATCGCAAAGCTGTGCCGTTTGCCGGCGCATCTCGCTCACACACTCGCTGACGAAGTGTTCACAGGATTGCTCGATCTCGCGCCGGGCCTGCTGGGCGGCCTCATGGCGTACCTGCATGAGTTCCTGGCGCGTACCCAGGTCGATAAGCTGCGCCTGGGGGACATCGGGCACGGCGATGCTGAAGAGGCGGACCTCGAAACCGAACGAGCGCGGCATGCGCTCACTCGACGGAAACGCTTGTTCGACCGCGGCAACGAGCCTGCGGGGATCGGCTCCCAGACGCTCTGCTGCCTCGCGCCATTCCTCCAGGGCCGCTTCACGCAGTTTGGCATAGCCTGCCAGGAAGTCACGAGTTTCGGCCTCGAACTCCTCCTGCAAGCTGTGCAGACGGCGCGTCACTTCGTCCAGCTTCTCGTTGGGGAGGTAGTGCGCCACGCCACCCAGGAAGGGGAACGTGCTCTCTTCAACCAGCGAGTGGGCGCGGCTTTCCAGTACCGCCAGGCGTTTCAGGCTCTCCTTGGGCACCAGGCGCTTGTGCCCGAGCGAGATCAGGCGGTCATTCACCCGATCCCGCGAGAGACCCAGATCCTCGGGGTTGAGCTTCTTCTGCGCGCGCCAGTAGCGCACTCTGACGCTCAGCAGGACACCCCGCTGGGTCAGGGCATCCAGGAAGGTGCTATCGGTCTGCATCGTACGGGGTTCCTTTCGGTTGGCGGCATTCATGTCA
>CAIZKT010000451.1:0-7743 GCA_903933565.1 uncultured Victivallales bacterium
CGCTCGAACAACTGGCGCCCGCCGCCACTCCGGCCACCGGCAAAAGCGATGACTCGTTCGCCGGTTTCCGCCGTCTAACGGACGCCGAACTCGAACTGGTTTCACTACGACATGCGAGTGCGTGCGGCGGTGGGCGACGGTGTGGTCATGGACCGCCACACCAAGAGCGTCGGTTCGGGCGGCGAACAGGCCGTGCCCAACTACCTGTTGATACTCACCATCGCCGACTTCCTCTACCGCGGTCGCGGCATCCGGCTGCAGTCGCTGCTCTTTGACGAGGCGTTCTACGGCATCGACGCCGGTCGCCGCGACCAGCTCCTGGGCTTCGCCACCGACCTGGGCTTGCAGCTCATCGTGGCCTCGCCCGATCAGGACGGCGTGCGCGGCGATGTCGCCTTCTCCACCACCCTCCTGGTGGTCAAAGACGAGGACTACGATGTCCACCTCTACCCCTACCACTGGGAGAACCCCGAGGCGGTGAAACAGCCCGAACTGCTGGAGCAGTACCGCGCCCAGCCCGGACCGCTGGAGTTCGGCGCGGAACTGTAAAATGGGTGGAGATGCGGTGGGCCGCCTCCGCGGTTTGGTGGAGATGCGGTGGGCCGCCTCCGCGGTTTGGTGGAGATGCGGTGGGCTCCACCGCCGCGCCTGATGCCAGGCGCCTCTCCAGGGGGATTGGTGGAGATGCGGTGGGCTCCACCGCCGCGCCTGATGCCAGGCGCCTGTCTTGTGGACTGGAGCGGCCGCGTTGCGCGTTGCCGCGCCGGGGCCGGGTGGCGGAGCCAAGCGTGAAGGGCGAAGAAGCCATGAGCCATGACCCATGCCACGAGGCTATCCTGCGGGATCTGCTGACCCGGTACCCCGTGCTGGATGCCTACCTGAAGCGTTTGTGCGATGTCTGGGACCGCCAGGGGGCGCCACCGGCACGCCTGAGCCTGGGGCAGGGGCTTTCCCGGCACGGCGAACTTGCGGCGCTGCATGCCCTCTTTGGGACCGCGGTGCAGGTCTCCCGGTCGGGCGGCGCGTCGTTGAACGTGCGCAGTTTTCTTGACGGCTTTATCGGCAGCGACGCCGAGACCTGGACCGAGGCGCTGTACCGGGTCATGGGTCGGCCCCGGCGGGACCGTTCCGCCGAACGCCTGCGGGCGAGTCAGGAATTCGATGCGTTGCTGGCGGTCTGGCGGCAGGAGTTTTGCGCGGTGGCTGAGGCGGGGTGTGTCATCGCAGGCCGGCCTGGGCTGTGGAAGCGCCGCCTGCTGGAAGGCGCCGCGGACGGTGTACGCGCCCAGTGGTGGCCCTGGGGGCAGGCGCTCGACTTCCTCGCAACCCGCCCGGAGCCGCTGGGATTGGCGGATATCGGCGCGCGGTTCTACGGCAGCAGCAAGGCCCTGCGCCCCGGCGAGGCGCGTCGTTTCCTGGCCTCCGGGCTGGCCGCGCTGGAGGGCCTCGATGAAGAGCAGGTCGAGCTCGGCGAGGTCCTTCGACGCTTTGGCATCTGCGACAACCCGACGGCCCTCAAGGTCACCGTCTTCGGCCCACTGCGTCTGCGGAAGCGCGGTCGCTGGCTGGACTGGGTGGAGCAGTTGCACGCGCTGGGGGAAGCGGCGACGCTGTCGCTGGGCAACCTTGACGGAGTGGATGTCGTGGACATCCCCGGCGAAGCACCGGTCGTCCACACCTGCGAGAACGAGACTCCCTTCTGTCGGCTGGTGCGCGAACGCTTTCCCGGGGTGCTGGTTTACACTGAGGGCTACCCCAACACGGCCGTACGTCGCCTGCTCAACCTGTTGCCGACGATGGCCACGCTTCGCCACTGGGGCGACAGCGACCTGGACGGTCTGCGCATCGCGGCTATCCTCGGCGAGGACAGGCCCCTGCAGCTCTGGCGCTGCGGCGGCGCGGATCTGGAGCGGCAACGTGAGCGTTTGGTCCCGCTGGACGATGACCAGCAGCGGCGCGCCCGGCACTGGCTCCAGGCACACCCGGAGTTCCCCTTCGGTGCCGAACTCGCGTTCACCCTGGCGCACGGCTGGCTGGAACAGGAGAGTTGGCGTGAAGCAGAGGGCTAGAGCGCGTTGAGGGCGCGCCAGTCGCGGGGCTTGTCGTCGACGCGGCGCAGGATCCAGCAGCTCAGCACGACGATGCAGAGGAGTGCGAGTACGCCATAGCCCTGCCCGACCTGGACCGGGAGCTTCAAGGTGCGCACGGTGAACGCGGTGACCGCCGCCCAGACCAGCGGTCCGGTGATGGCCGAGAAGCGGCCGACCATGCCATAGAGTCCATAGAACTCACCGATCCGGTCGGGGGGGGTGAGACGCAGCATCAAGGGCCGGTCCGCGCTCCAGACCCCGCCCAGCGCGATGCCCGCTAGTGCCGCCACGATCCACAGGGTCGCAAGCGGCAGGCCGAACAGCCCCATTGCGCTCGCCAGGCCAAAGGTAAAGAGCCACAGGTAGAGCACGATGTCGAGGGTCCGCTTGGGGCCGATGCGGTCGACGATCCAGCCCCAGACGAAGCCTCCCACCACCGCGAAGGTGATCGCCGACAGCATCACCAGTTTCGCCGTCTTCTCGGCCGCGGCCTGAGTCTGTCCCAGGCTGGCGGCAACGTTCACCGCATAGAGGGTCATCACCGCGATGACGGTGTTGATGGCGTCGGTGTAGAACACCCGTCCGATGAGGAAGCGCACCAAACCGGGAAAGCGGTCCCCGGCGCGCAGGGTGCGGATCGTCTGAACCGTGCTCGACGCGATCACTCCCAGGTCGAATACCTTTCCCGGATGCGGATTGCCGCGTTCCCTGACGAAGAAGAAGCAGGGGAGCGCGAGAGCGAGAAAGGCGACGGCGATGAGCGTGAACACGAGCGCCTTGTCGGAGGTGTTCAGGATCAGGCCAAGCGCCACCGCGATGTACGAGCCGAGGTAGCCGACGCCGACGCCGATGCCGCCGATCCGCCCCCGATTCTCCTCTGTCGTCACCTCGACCAGCAGCGAGTCGTAGAACTGCAGCCCGGCCTGATACGCGGCGTTGGCCAGGATGAAGGCCACGATCGTTCCCCAATACCCGATGCGGCCCAGCAGCATCGTGAAGCCGACGCACAGCACCGTGCTCACGACCAGAAACGGCATCCGGCGGCGGGCGCGATCACTCATGGCGCCGAGCAGGGGAGAGACAATGAAGATGAGGCCCATCGAGATACCGGTGATGACGCCATAGACCGCATCGGCGCGTTCGGCGCCAACGCCGTCCCGAACCCAGAGCGAGAAGTACATCGACACCACGCCCATCGAAAAGATGGTGTTCGCGAGGTCGTACAACACCCACGAGGCGACGCTGCGAAACGGCGCTGGGTGTTTCCGGCCGCCAGGCTCGGAGTCGAGCGCGGCCGCTGCCGTTGGCGGCGCCGGAGAGGGTGCCGTTGGCGGCGGGGCTGAAAGGATGTCTTCGCTCATGGGGCACTCCGCTATGGAACCGCGCATCGTGGGGTATGCCTCTCCCGGTTCACTCCTTCGCCTTCAGGTCTTCATACAAAGCCAGGGCAGCGCTGGGGGTATAGCCGTCATGGACCACGGCGCGGACGGCCTGCAGCATGGCGCGGGGAGCATCGGCCTGGAAGATATTGCGGCCCATGTCGACGCCGCAGGCGCCCTGGTCGATCGCCTGGTAGGCCATCATGAGCGCGTCCTTCTCGGGCAGCTTCTTGCCGCCGGCGATGATGATGGGCACTGGGCAGGCGGCGGTGACCTTGTCGAAGTCTGTCTCGCAGAAGTAGGTCTTGACGAACTGCGCCCCATTTTCGGCGATGACGCGGCAGGCGAGGCCGAGGTAGCGGGCGTCGCGGGCGAGTTCTTTGCCGACGGCGGTGACGCCGAGAGTGGGGATGCCGTAGCGATTACCGGTCTCGACCAGCACGCAGAGGTTCTTGATGGTGAGTGCCTCGAACTGGCTGCCGATGGCGACCATGCCCGCCATGGCCGAGGCATTCAGGCGGATGGCGTCTTCGATCTCGACCCCGACGACCTCGTTGTTCAGTTCCGTGAGTACGGTGCTGCCAGCGGAGCAGCGTAAGGCCACCGGCTTGTTTACCGTCGGCGGGACGCAGGCGCGCAGGGCGCCGCGGGTACACATCAGGCAGTCGGCCAGGTCGGCGATGGGCAGGATGCTGAGGTCGATGCGTTCCAGGCCACTGGTCGGCCCCATGATGTAGCCGTGGTCAAAGGCCAGCATGACGGTGTGCAGGGAGGTCGGGTTGAAGATGCGGGCCAGGCGGTCCTTCATGCCCCAGTCGTAGTTGTTGGCGCCCTTGAGCGGAAAGGCCGGATTGGCGACGGGGATGCCGATGCCGTAGTCTTTGCTGGAGAGTGGCGTCTTGTCTGCGTCGGGCATGGTGAGGGTTCCTTTTTGGTGCGCTCAAACGAGTTGAATTATGCACGGGTCTCACTGCGCCAGGCCTTCGAAGAAGAGGGCGATGGAGGCGGCCCCGGGGTCCAGGTGGCCCACGGTTCGCTCGCCCAGGTTTCGCGCCCGTCCGAACGCCGCCTTCAGCGGCCGCGTGGCTTCGGCGCCTGCGGCCGCGGCGGCGGCTGCGGCGCGCAGTGCCGCCGCGATGGTAGCGCCGGTCTCTGCCGCTTGCCGCAACGCCGCGACGGCGGGGACGAGGGCGTCAAGCAGGGTCTTGTCGCCGGGCTTTGCCGACGTCTGTCGGCGCAGGTTCTGCAGGCCCGCCGCGAAGGCGTGGTGCAAGGTCTCGGTTGTCAGCGGTCCCGGGGTGGTCAGCCCATCGCCGCAGCCCATGAAGAACGAGCCGAGCAGAGGACTGGCTGAGCCGCCGTCGGTCGACAGCACCGCCCAGCCCACGGCGCCGCAGAGCGCCGCCAGGTCGGCCTCGGGAGATTCGGCGAGGGTGGCCAGGATCGCGTCGCAGATTCGGCCCATGGTGATGCCATGGTCGCCGTCGCCGATGGCCGAATCAAGCTGCGAGAGCCAGTCAATACGAGTCTGGATGTGCATCGCCGCCTGGCGCAGGCGTGCGGCGAAAGCGGCGGAGTCCAGGGTCTCTGGCATGGGTATGGCCTCTGACGTATCGGGCGGTTCAAACGGATCGGACACTCTACCGAACGGTCATGTAGGGGGTGTCGCAGGGGGCATCCCATAGCCGCAGCATCTCGGCATCCATCTTGGCTACCATCATCTGGAAGCCGGCCATCTCCTGCACCGTGAGCAGTTCATCGACCACGGCGCGGGCCAGGCGGATGCCCTTGGCATCGAGGTAGCGTTTGACCCCGGTCATGACGATGTACAGCTCCATCAGGGTTGTGGCGCCGGCGCCGTTGAGCACCACCAGCAGTTCGTCGCCGACCTTCGCCTTGACGGCGTTTACCAGGCGGTCGGTCATGATCTGGGCCGTTTGTTCGGCGGTCATGATCGGCTGGGCGCCGGTGCCGCCTTCGCCATGCTGGCCCATGCCGATCTCCATCTGGTCATCGGGCAGATCGAAGATCATGCCGCCGGTGCCCGGGTGGGAGGCGCCACGCATGGCCACAGCCAGGGTGGCCATGTTCTGGTTGAAGCGTTCGGCGATAGTCCACACCTGGTCCAGTGACTGGCCCTGTTCCGCGGCGGCGCCGGCCACCTTAGCGAGCGGGATGCAGCCCACCAGGCCGCGCCGGTCTGCGGCTGGGGCGGTGGCGCCGGGCGCGATGTCGTCGTGGGTCACGAGCTGGCGCACCTTGAGTTTCTGCCGTTCCGCCATCTGCATGGCCAGGTTGCCGTTCAGCACGTCCCCGGCGTGATTGAGGATGATGAAGAGGGTTCCTGCCGGGCAGTCGGCGAGTTTCAGGGCCTCGAGCACCTTCGGCGCGCCGGGGGCGGCGAAGATGTCACCGACGACGCTGTAGTCCAGCATGCCGGTGCCGACAAAGCCGCTGAGGGCCGGCTCATGCCCGGCGCCACCGAGGGTGACCAGGCGCACCTTATCCGGGCTCTTGGGCGTGGCCCGCGCCACGATCTTCTCAGAGACGATGCGGATCTTGTTGCTATAGGCGATCTCGTAGCCGGCCAGCAGCTCACGGGTCAGGTTTGCCGGATCGTTGATGAACTTCTTCATCGGCATCGGGGTGACCTCAGGGTTCAGGGTTATGGGGGTTCGAGGTTCCGTCTCTCCCGCGCGGGTCAGCTTTCTACGGCCATCAACTCGATGGGGACGCCTTCCTCGATGACGAAAGCGACGGTGACCCCGGGCATGGGGCTGAAGGGCTCCATGAGCACCGTGTGGCCCCTCATCTCGGTCTTGAGGTCATCGACGCGGTAGGCGATGTGGGTGGAGGTCTGAAGCATCTCCGGCATGGGGCTGCCGGGTTCGAAACGCAGCCACTCGATCTTGTTGGGACTGTTGTCGGAACTGGTGATGAAGAGCTTTCCACCCGCGATGTGGGTCTCATTGGGCTGCTTCGTCTTGGTCGGGATGCCGATATGGTGCAGTTCGCGCATGATGGGTCCTTTCGATTGGGGGTGACGGCTGACCTGGACGGCGTCGGCGTCGCATGGGGGCAATCGGGCTTTGGCGTCCCGGAACACCTTGAAACCACGTGAGGCAAGTGTACCCGTGGAACCCCTTTTTTGCAACTCAGCTACCAGCGGGCGGAACCCGAGAGGAAACCACGGCGGTACGGTCTCGGTGGCGGGGGCACGAGAGGGTGAAGGCGGCGGGCAGGTGGGGGATCGGGGAGCGCGGTCGCGGGCCGGGAAACGAAGGCGCCCATCCTGGCAGGGATGGGCGCCACGGCGTTCTCGCTGGCCCGCTTCGCAAGCGCTACCAGCAGATGTTTAAGAACGGCAGGCAACGCATGGGTTTCGCTTCGATGAAGTTAAGCAGACCGAGCTGCATCCCCACCATGCTATGGCAGTAGTTGACGACGCCGACCTGCAGGCCCAGGACGTCGCCGCCGATATTGACGGCACCGATCTCCACGCCCTCCGTCAATCCGTCCGTGAGGTTCACCACGCCGACGGCCAGACCGGTGGCATCCTTGGCATCGTTGATCGCGCCGATCCGGAGTCCTACGGTCTTCCACTGCACATAGTTTGCCACGTTGACCTGCACGCCGACAAAGTCCCCAGAGCCGCCAAAGACACCGAGGTCAAGGCCCCTCACGCGGTCGTTCTCGCCGTTGAAGAGGTTGAGCTTCAACCCAAAGATCGTCACTTCCTTGACCATCATCTGCATCTTGGGCACCATGGAAAGCTGCAGGGGGAACCACTCAAACCGCTCGGACTCCTCCGCGCCGGCTAATGTGGTACAGACGGCCAGTAGCGCGATCAATGCACTCTTCATGTGCGGACCTCCTTCACCACCTGAAAGGGTATGCTTTGCAGCTGCGGGCGCTAAGATATCATCGTGGATATGGGGATGCAAGAGATGGCCCCAGGTTCGGGCGCAGGTCAGTTCCGTAGGGGTTTGCTTGTCTGAGAACCGCAGAGGGTCGAGGGCCTACCCGCCGTGGTGGGTCGAGAGACGAGTGTCCGAGTCCCCCCCCGTCGATTCGATCCCGATTTCAATCTCGATCCGCCATCCCATCGCTACAGTTTCGCGGCGGTACCCCCAGCTGCGGAAGTCGCGGGCTCGCCTCTGCCTCTTCAGCCCCGATGGGGCGCCATCCCTCAGCCCAGGGCAGCGCCCTGGGTACCGGGCATACCCCAGATTCTCAGCCCCGAAGGGGCGCCATAGCTGGCCGCGCGGTGCCCA
>CAIZKT010000452.1:0-9910 GCA_903933565.1 uncultured Victivallales bacterium
CCGACGGGGTCCCCCGGTGTTGCGTGGCGAGGACGGGAGACGGCGGAAGTCCTGCCCTCCGGCATGACGGCCCGCCGACCTCCACGCCCTGCGGGCGGAAGAAACGGCCAGGGATGGCATCTCTAATCCGCCTTGCGTCAGAGCCGACAGGTTCTATAATGAACAGCGCGGTGCAGCCCCCCTGTCAACGAACCGCCGCGCCAGCCGAGGAGCGTTCGTCCATGCACAGTCCGAAGTGGAGCATCTTCTACGACTTCCACACTCAAGTCGCCCAGCCCGACGTCGGCGAGACCTTCGACGCCGATGCCTTCACCGGCCGACTGAAGCAGTGCGGGGTCGACTTCATCGTCTTCCACGCCCGCTGCAACCTGGGCATGGCCTACTACGACACCAAGGTCGGCATCCGGCATCCGTCGCTGCAGTACGATCTCATCGGCAGAATGTCTGAGGCTTGTCGCAAGAACGGCATCACCCTCTCGGTGTACTTCAACGTCGGCCTCAGCCACGAGGAGGGTCTGCTGCACCGCGACTGGCTGAAGGTGCAGCCCGAGGGGCATGTTTATACTCCGGACCGCATGAACCACTTCTTCCGGCTGATGTGCTACAACACGGACTACGCCGAGCACCTGCTGGCGATGATCCGGGAAGTGATCGCGGGCTACCCGGTGGCGGGGCTATTCCTCGATTGTATGCACCGCACGCCCTGCGTGGGAGTCGAGTGCATCCGCGAGATGAAGCAGCGCGGCATGGACTGGCAGGATGCGGCGCAGGTGGCGGAGTTTGCTCGCCTCTCGCAGGTGCGCATGGCGCAGCGTATCCGCGACGCGGCCTTGGCCGTCCGGCCGGACCTGATGCTGTACTTCAACGGCGTCAGTGCCGAGGACCAGGCTGAGATTGGCACGTACCTGGAGTATGAGTGCCTGCCCACCGGCGGCTGGGGCTACGAGATGCTGCCCGTCTACGCGCGTTACCTGCGCAACCTCGGCAAGCAGGTGCTCAACATGACGGGGCGCTTCCATCGCTCCTGGGGTGACTTCGGCGGCATCCGTTCCGAGGCCGGGCTCGAGTACGACTGCGTCTACGGACTGGCCAATGGCCTGCGCCCGACCATCGGGGACCACTACCACCCGCGCGGGGATCTCAACCCCGCGGTCTTCGATCTGATCCAGACCATCTACGGCCGTCTGCAGAAGCTGGAGCCCTGGATCGAGGGCGCGGTTCCAGCGGTGGATACCGCGGTGGTCGCCAGCGGTCCGGAGGCTCTCGGCGGCGCGGTCATTGGCGCCACCCGCATGCTCTGCGAGCTCAAGTCGCAGTTCGACGTGGTCACGCCGGCGGCCCGCTGGAACGACTACCGGCTGCTGGTGCTGCCTGACACGACGGTTCTGGACGAGCCCCTTGCCGCCCGAGTGCGGGCGCACCTGGAGCGGGGCGGCGCCGTGATTGCCAGTCACCGTTCCGGGCTGGACCCTGCCCGCCGGGGGTTTGTGCTGCCGGAGTGGGGCGTGCGCTACGTCGGCGAGGATGCGGTGGTGAACGAGAAATGGGACAAAGGGCAGCAGAGCGGCTATGCGCTCCCCGAACCCGCCTACTTCCGCGCCGAGGGCGCCGCGGCGGTCGGCCTGCCGGATATGCCGGTGAACTGCTACGAGCGCGGCGCCCTGGTCGAGGCGCTCTGCGGCAGTGCGGTGCTCGCCCGCGTGGTCTCGTCCTACTTCCCACGCCACTGGGATGGCGAGCATCATCACCTGTACATCGCCCCAGATCGGGTGACCGAGCGGCCCATGGTAACCCACAACGGACGGGTCGTCTATATCAGCCATCCGCTGTTCACCTCCTACCACCGCTACGCGCCGCTGCCCGTGCGCACCTTGGTGGGCAACCTCATCGGTGCCGTGCTGCCCGATCCCCTGCTGCGGGTCGAGGGCCTGCCCTCCTTCGGCCGGGCGATGGTGACGCGGCAAGCGAGTCGGCGGATGGTCTGGCTGACGGCCTACGTGCCCGAACGCCGGGGCGTGTCCATCGACATGATCGAAGAACCGATCAGCCTGCGCCAGACGCTGGTGCGACTGCGCCTCGACGGTCGGCCGCCGCGCCGAGTCTATCTCGCCCCCACCGGCACCGAGTTGCCGTACACCCTGTCCGCTGGCTACATCGTGGTGACGGTCCCCGAGCTCACCGGCTACGCCGTCGTGGTGTTTGAGGAATGAATGGATCCCCAGCAGGCATTTACGGAGCTGCGGCGACGGCTCGACAAGCTGCTCATGCTCAACCCCGACCTCGGCGTCGTGGAGCTGCAAGAGCTGTATGGCCTGGCCGACCGCGCCGCGGCGGACCGTTTCGGTGAGATCGAAGCCTTCACCAACCGGCTCATCAGCCTGTATCTCGAGAGCCCCGCCAAGCGTGTATCTGAACAGATTCTGACGGAGTACTTTCACGAATTGGGCCGTTCGGCACGGCTGCTGGCCGAAAGCGGCGCGGTGGACAAAGAACTGCGCCAGGCGACCGCGGCACAACAATCCGTGGCCTTGGTCCCGCAAGAACTCTACACCCCCCTCGAATGGTGCAGGGTGCTGTGCGCCTCGGAACTGCCACACGACCTCATGAAGGCGGTGGAAGCCTGCCGTCGACGCAGTGAACTCGTCAGCACCGTGCTCGAATACGCCTTAGTGGTCATGCAGCGCTTGGACCTGGACCAGGCCCTGCGCTGGCAACTGGCCTTCCTCGAAACCAACCGCGGGCAACTGGATCCAGACCTGGTCCGCGATCTGATCAACGCCTGGCTCACCCGGCCCACCCTGCCGCGGGCGGCGCTGGCCTGGGCTGAAGCCTGGAGCGCCGACCAGAATCTGCTGCGGCTGTGGCCGCACGTGGTGCGTCGCGCCGACCGTCTGCTCTGTCAACATGCGCTTGACGCCTGGATCGCGCCGACCCCGGCCCGCGGCGCCATGTTGGCGCGCCTCCATCGGCTGGTCCGGGAGCAGGAAACCGATGACCGCAGCCTGCTCGCCTGGCTCAAGTCCGCGCTCACCGACATGGGGGAAACCATCCTGCGCTTCGTCAGCCTCAGTCGACAGGTGGACGCTCCCGATGCCGCGCCGCAGCCCTGGCGCAGTGGCGCCATCGTACGCGAAATCCTGCGCGTCGAGAGCCTGTTTACGCCGGTGCTGCTCACGGCGGACCGCATCCTGGATGTGCCCGATGGCGCCAATACCTTCGCGGTCGCCTTCTTCGGACTGGTCGGCAAAGGCCGTCAGTTGTGGGAAGCCAAGCTCCATCGCCTGGCCGAGCGCGCCGTACGCCAGGCCTTTCTCGAGGACATGCGCGCCGGTGTCGGTCCCCTGCGCACCATCGAGAGGCTGACCTTCGGGGACCAGCAGGCCTGCGAGTGGGCCATGGGCGAACTCGATGCGGCGACCCTCCAGTTCGACTCGGTTCGGCAGCGTGAAGGAGTCGTGCGCTTCTTGAGTGTCTTCCTCGCCAGCTACCGCGAACAGGAATTGCTGGGCGGCGAGGTCCTGCGGCGCTACCGCAGTCTCATGAAGCTCATGCACGAGGATCACCTGCGCCGCGTCCTGGCGCCGGACCACTTCGAAGAGGTGATGCGGCGCTCGATTCTGCGGGACCTGGCCTCGGTGGCGGCCGAGGCACGGCGCTACCTCAGCCGGCGTCGGGCACTGGAGAGCAGTCTGCCGGAACTGGTGGCCACCGAAATCGAATTCACCCAGGGGATCCGGCGGCGGCGACTCCGTCTGATCCACACGCTTCTCGGATGATCGCGGCCAGACGCTCCCACTGCCGGGCAACCCGCTCACGCTCCTCAGGAACCGCGATCACGCGCACCGCGAAGGTGCGCAGGTAATCCCCCTCCAGCGAGCGGACATGGTCACGGTCCTTCTCAAATAACCCGAAACCACCCTCGGCCCCGGCAGAGTAGATGCGCACGTCTTGTGGCAGGAGCTTGCGGAAGTAGGGCATGGGGGCCACCAGGATGTCCCCCGCCGGCAGTCCGCAGCATGCCGCCAGGCGCTCCTCAAGGGCAAACAGTGCCTGACAATCAGCACAGAATTCGGCGAAGCGGCGCAGGGGCGGCCGGGGCCACTCCAGAACATGCATCGGCTTGCCCGAACAGCGCTCGACAAAGCCGTAGCCCTCCGGTCGGATGGCCAGTACCGTCCGGTGCAAGCGCCGGCTGGCCAGGCGTGCCTCCAGGCGTCGGGCCACCGCGCTGCGCCCCGAGCGCAGCCAGCCGGTAAGGTCCTCGTCCGTCATCGGCCACAGATCCTGTGGCTCCGCACTGCGACGCATGGCAAACTCTTCCTGCACCGCGCGCTGCAGAAGGCGCTGGGCGCTCAGGGCGGCCTTATTCAGATAGCCGTGCTGGTGCAGGTACGAGTAGAACTTCTGCAGCCGCTTCACCTCCTCGATGAATTTCTCCTCGATGGCCAGGATATCGCCGTCCAGGACCGTGTAGAACTGGATCTTCTCGATGTCCGGCGCGCCGGCAAAGCCGATATGGAGGGCGTCGCGCATCAGGTAGTCGAGCTTATCGGTTCCCAGATTGCGGTCCGTGACCCACTGCGCCAGCCCTTGTTGCCCGCGCATCATGGCGGCGATGTCGTCAAAGCCGACCCCGCATTCGCGTAGTTCGCCGCGCATGTTGTCGAGGCAGCGCAGGCCGTACTCATGGTGGTTGCCGCCCAGGATGGGCTCGATCTGGTGCGAGAAAGGCCCATGCCCGATGTCATGCACCAGGGCAAAGGCGCAGAGCAGTCGCCGCTGTTCCTCGCCCAGGCTGTGGATGCGCCCGAGCCGCTGGGTCAACCCCAGGCAGCCAACCGCATGCTCGAAGCGTGTGTGTACCGCCCCTGGAAATACTAGATAATTGACGCCCAGTTGCTTGCGACCGCGCAACTTCTGGAAGCTAGGGTGATCCAGAAGCGGGCGCAGGGCGCCTACATCCACCGGCGGTGAAGCCGGAATGCAGATGGAGTGCAGAGGCATCACGGCAGTGTCGCCTTTCGCGTCTAACCCAGGCCTGCGCTCAACCGACGTAACCGGCAGACTATAGCCGCTGTTCCGGGCCAGCGTCACGCCGACGGTCCCCAACTGGACGGCCACCACGGCGCGAGCTACGGTAGGGCCAGCCGGAATCCAGCCTGTGGAGGGTGTTTGCAGCATGGCCACGCCAGCCCGTCCCAACATCCTTCTGTTCTTCACCGACCAGCAGCGGGGCGACACCCTCCATGCCTTGGGCAATCCGGTGATTCGGACGCCCGCGCTGGACCGGCTGTGCCACTCCGGGGTGGCTTTCACCAATGCCTTTTCGCCCTCGCCGGTGTGCGTGTCGGCGCGTTGCAGCCTGATCCACGGACAGTATCCGCTGCACACGGGCTGCTACGAGAACACCGTGATGCCGACGGACGGCCGACAGACCTTCATGGCGGCACTGACCGCGGCGGGCTACCGCACCCACGGCATCGGCAAGTGCCACTTCACCCCCGACCTCTACGCCCTGCGGGGCTTCGAAAGCCGCGAGACTCAGGAGGAACTGATCGGGAACCCGGAGCGGGATGACTACCTCAGGTTCCTCCATGCCAATGGGTTCCGCCACGTTTGCGATCCCCACGGTATCCGCGGCGAGATGTACTACATCCCGCAGCCCAGCCAGTATCCGGCGCACTTGCACCCGACCCAGTGGGTTGGCGATCGTTCCAGCGCCTACATCCGGGAGAACGCGGGCAGCGAGCGACCCTGGTTCCTCTATTCGAGCTTCATCCATCCCCACCCACCCTTTGCGCCGCCCAACCCCTGGCACAAGCTCTACCGCGGGCCACTGATGCCGTTGCCAAACGTGCCCCCTGACTACGAAGCACTGCACACCTTCATCAACCGCTTCCAGAACCGCTACAAGTACCGTGACCAGGGCATCGACCAGAACCTGCTGCGCTGCATCAAAGCCTACTACTACGCCTGCATCTCGTTCATTGATTTCCAGGTGGGCCGCGTGCTCGAGGCCTTGCAGGATACCGGTCAGCTCGATAACACCCTGATCCTGTTCACGGCGGACCACGGCGAGCACCTTGGCGACTACCACTGCTTCGGCAAGCGTTCCATGCACGACTCCTGCGCCCGCATCCCCTTGTTGGCCAGCCTGCCGGGGCGCTTCGAGCCGGGGCGGGTCTGCGAGCGGTCGGCGAGTTTGGTCGATATCGCCTCGACGGTCTGCGCGGCGGCGGGGGTGGGCCTCACCTCGCATGCCCTCGACGGCGTCGATCTGGCGGACCTGGCCAGCGGGGCCGCGGCGCGTCAGATGGTCTTCGCGCAACACGCCTTCGTGCCCTTCACGCCGCAAGGGGCCGCGCTGCACCAAACGCCCGAGGGCCGCGCGGCGCTGTCAACCTACATGAGTGTCAGCCAGAAGTGGAAATACGTCTACAGCGCTCCCGACCACCGCGAGTTCCTCTTCGACCGCGTGACCGATCCGCTGGAAACACGCAACCGCGCGGGCCTGCCGCTGTGTCGGCCAGCCGTCAACACCATGCGCACGGCACTCATGGACCACCTGCGCGCTGGCGGCGAGACGGGCGGTATCGCCGCCGATGGCCAGTGGCGTGAATTCCCGCGCTTGACCATCCCGCCGGACCCTGATGCGCTCCTGCTTATCCAAGATCATCCCTGGCCGGATACACGCATCCCGGGGTATACTGAACCCTAGCCTGAACTATTCACCACCAAGATCACGAAGATCACCAAGATAATGCAGGGCAAATGGTTGCACGATTCTCACCGTTTTAACTCTTCTTTAGGACCCTTCGATTCTACTACACTCGACTCTTTCACCACAGAGGACACAGAGGTCACAGAGGGTCGCAATAGAGGATGGGCGATATGCACATAACCTACTCTTCTCCAGTGTGTTATTCTCTGTGCTCTCGGTGCTCTCTGTGGTTTACAGAATTGAGAATCGAAAGGCCCTGACCTCTTCTTTGTGTTCTTGGTGCTCTTGGTGGTTGGAATGGCCATTCATGAATAAGGCAGGCTAGAGCGGAAACAGATGAGGCACCCAAGTATGAACCTAAGAAGTGCGACCGCCATGATTCTCTCTGTTGGGATGACGTCATGCGTCAGTCCGGTCCGCGATGCAGGGAAGAGCCAGGAGGCCCCCTCGGCGGGCTCGGCCTCATTTCATGTCGCGCCGGACGGCAGCGACACCAACCCCGGTACCCCGGCGCAGCCCTTTGCCTCCCTGGAACAGGCCCGGAAGGCGCTCCGGGCGCTGCGGCAGAAGGGGGCGTTGCCGCAGGGCGGGGTGACGGTCTGGATTCGGGGTGGAGTCTACGAGCTGCCGCAGCCGCTGGAGTTCAGCGCCGAGGATTCCGGCACTGAGGCCAGTCCGATCGAGTACCGGGCCTGCCAGGACGAAGAGGTGCGCCTGGTCGGTGGCAGAGTCGTTCCGGGCTGGCAGCGGGTGACTGCCCCCGCGGGGTTGGCTCGCCTGGCACCCGCCGCGCGCGGGGAGGTCTACGAAGCTGATCTCAAGGCGCTCGGCATCACCGACCTGCAAGGCATCAACGGTCCGGGCAGCTACCAATCCGATCCGGGCCTGGAGCTCTTCTTTAACGACCAGCCGATGACCCTGGCGCGCTATCCTAACGAGGGGTACATGCACATCGGCGACGTGTTCGACGTCGGCGGCGTGGTCAAAGGCGGCAAGGCCAAGACCCCCGAAGGCCGCTTCGTCTGTGACGACCCGCGCCCGGCGCGTTGGGCCGCCGAGAGGGACATCTGGCTCCATGGCTTCTGGGTCTGGGACTGGGCCGATGAGCGTATCCCTCTCGGGAGCGTGGATCCCGCCACCAACACCCTCGGCCTCGCACCTAAGCCCGGACGCTCCTACGACCTGCGCAAGGGCCAGTGGTTCTACGCCGAAAACGTCCTGCCCGAGTTGGACCGCCCCGGCGAGTGGTACCTCGACCGCGACACCGCAAAGCTCTACTTCTGGCCGCCAGCCAAGCTCACCTCAGGGCGGGCCATGGTCTCGGTGGTGCGGGACCTTCTGCGGCTCAACGACGCCTCCCACATCACCTTCCGCGGCCTCCTGATCGAGGCTGGCCGGGGCAGTGCGGTCGTGGTCAAGGGGGGCACCAACGTGCGCGTGGTCGGCTGCACCCTCCGCAATATGGGTAACTGGGCCGTGAAGGTCTACGGGGGCACTCAGCATGGCGTGGTCGGTTGCGACATCTACCAGACGGGCCAGGGCGGCATCCATCTCGAAGGCGGCGACCGCAAGACGCTGACCGCCGCCGGGCACTACGCCGACAACAACCACATCCACCACACCTCGCGCTGGGATCCGGTGTACCAGCAAGCCATCGCGCTGCGGGGCGTCGGCCAGCGTGCCACCCACAACCTGATCGACAACGTGCCCCATATCGCCATCGGCTTTGCCGACAACGAGATGACCATCGAGTACAACGAGATCCACAGCGCCGTCTTCCAGTCCAACGACGCCGGCGCCATCTACACCTCGCCTCCCGATGAAACCTGGTCCATGCGCGGACACAAAATCCGCTACAACTACCTGCACAACATCCACGGGTTTGAGGGCAAGGGCTGCTTTAGCGTCTACCTCGACGACTGCTTCTCGTCGGCGGACATCTCGAGCAACATCTTCTACGATGTGGCCACCCCCATCCTCATCGGCGGCGGCCGCGACAACCCTATGACCAACAACCTCTTCATCAACTGCGGTAAGGCCTTCAGCATCGATGCCCGTGGCCTCGGCTGGGCCAAGGGCGTCGGCGTTTCGGCCACCCAGGAACTGCGTGACCTCAATTACCAGAAACCGCCCTGGTCGGTCAAGTACCCGGAACTGGTGGGCATCCTCGAGGACGAGCCCCTGGCGCCCAAGGGCAACCTCATGGCCCGCAACCTCTGCTGGGGTGGCCCCTGGGGCTGGATCCAGCCTCAGGCGCTGCCTGGAGTCAAGGTCGAGGATAACCTCATCGATACCGACCCGCGCTTTGCCGGCAAGCCCCCGAAGGACTTCCGTCTGAAACCCGACTCGCCCGCCTGGAAGCTGGGATTCAAGGCGATCCCGTTCGCGGATATCGGCGTCTACCAGAGCGCCGAGCGGGCATCCTGGCCGGTCACCTCCAGCCTGCGTCGGGACCCCGTCCCGCCGGTCGCGAAGCCGAAACCGCCCCGCCAGGCCGGTCCGGCCCCCGTCTTCGACATCCCTCGCCGGTCGAACCCGGTGACGATCGACGGGATCCTCACCGCCGCGGAGTGGTTCGGCCTGGATCCGGCCAGAGGGCTGATCCTGCAGGAAGGCGTCGAAGGTGAGAGGGTCGCCCCACCCACGAAAGCCTGGCTCGCCTGGGATGACGAAGCCCTGTACATCGCCTTCGACAATGCGGTCAACAAGGACATCCCCATGCTGCGCGAAGACACCTGGGGCGCCTGCGACGCCGTCGAGGTCTCCTTGCGGAACGCCGCCTTGGGCGACAAGGCCCCGATCCTGGTCCTGCGCGGTTTCAGCAATGGCACCTTCACCTCGAGCGATGAGGCGGGCGCCTCTGCGGAAGTCGCCCGCAAGGCCGGCGCCAACGTGCAGTACAAGGCGACGGTCATCGACGCCGGTCGCTGGGTGGCCGAAATGCGCTTGCCCTTGGCCTCCTTGGGTATCGCGCCCAAGGCGACCCTGCGGGTGCCCTTCAACCTCGCCGTGCGCAAGCAGGGCGAGGCCCCCTGGGTCCTGTGGCGCGGCACGGGCAACTGCACCTGGTATGTCCCCGAAGCCGGCCTGATCCGCTTCGCGCCCTGAAGCACACACGCCCCAGCGGACCCGGCACGGACCACCCAATGCGGCTAAGGGAGTTGGCACTTGCTGAAGTACCATCGGAAC
>CAIZKT010000453.1:0-15129 GCA_903933565.1 uncultured Victivallales bacterium
CCGCCGAGTCCATCCGGACCTCAATGGCAACCCCGGTCGTGGACGGGTTGTATAAACAAGAATCTGTAAAAATAAAGCTAAAAGTCGAGGGTTGACCCCCTAACCTCTGCCTGGCGCCGCTTGATCTCCCGCTTCTGGGTTCCGAGGGCATTGTACTCCCGGAAGAGTTGATCCTGGCTGGCGTTGTCAGGCGCGGCGGCTTGGGCGGCCGGTTTGAGTCCGGCCTCGATGTCCTTCAGGCGGGTTTCGATGACGTCGAGGCGCAGTTCGTCGACGCAGTGCGCCGCGGCCTGGTGCAGGCGCTTGAGGGCTTCGCCACGCTGCTCGGCCTCGGCCCGTTCCGGGTCCAGGCCGCGGTGGCCGGATTCGACCAGGATGCGGGCAATCTCGGGGCAGACGACGAGGTCCTGGCGGCCGCTCAGGGTGTTGGCTGACTGGGACCACTCTCCTGCCGCGGTTTCGGCCAGGACGAGGTTGAGCGCTTTGCCCACGGGGGAGTCGGGGATGAGTTCTGGCGGCAACTCCTCCAGCAATTCCTGGGCCACGGCCTCGAAGTGTACTGCCAGGTCCAGGAGCGTAAGGAGCGCTGGCTTGCGCGCCGTTGGGGCCGCGAAAAGCGGCAGGGCATTGCCCCCGCGGATCGGGGTGGCGCCCCCCACCGCCGGCGGGGCCGAGCGTACACCGCGTTCGGCGCCACGCTCGCCGGCCTGCTGACGCTGGGCGGTCTCCATGGCGCGCGACACGGCACCCTCGGGAACCTGCAACAGCCCCGCCAGCCAGGCGCAATAGGCGGCCCGGGCCACGGGATCCTCCAGCGAGATGATTGCCGGCAGGACGTCCTGCACGATGTCGGCCTTGCCCTGCGGGGTGCTGGGGTCATGGCGTTTCGCGGCCAGCTCGTAGACGAACTGCGCCCCCCCCACCGCCGCGCTCATGGCCGCACGCAAGCCCTGCGGCCCCTGATGACGGAACAGGCTGTCGGGGTCTTCGCCCTCGGGCAGGACCGCGACCGCCACCTGCAAACCGGCGCGTTGCAGGAGTTGGACCGTGCTCACGGCCGCTTTCTGGCCCGCCGGGTCGGCATCGAAGGCCAGGGTCACCACGTCGGTGGCGCGCCGCAGGAGTTGCGCGTGCTGCTCGGTGAAGGCCGTGCCCTGGGAACACACGGCGTGGTTCAGCCCGGACCGATGACAGGCGATCACATCGAGCTGCCCCTCGCAGACCAGGGCGCGGCCATGCTCGCGGAAGTGCGGGCGGGCTAGGTGGAGGGCATAGAGCAGCCGCCCTTTGTGAAAGTAGTCCGTCTCCGGCGAGTTCACATACTTGGCCGTCTTCGCATCCGCCTGCAAGACCCGGCCGCTGAAGCCGACCACCCGGCCGTGTTCGTCGTTGATGGGAAACATGAGGCGGTCGCGAAAACGGTCATAGCAGCGGGTCGAGTCCTCATCGCGCACGGCGACGAGACCGGTCTGCACCATGAGATCGCGGGAGAAGCCGAGTTGGCCGGCCCAGTTCAGGGCAGCGTCCCAGGAATCGGGGGCATAGCCGATGCCGAAGGTGGCGATGGGCTCGGCGTCCAGGCCGCGCCCGGCGAGGTAGTCGCGGGCGGCTTGGGCATCCGGGAGGGTCAGCCGGTGCTGGAACCAGCGCGCCATCTGGGCCAGGAGCTGGTAGGCCTGTTCGCGGTCCGTGCGCCGCTTCTGGGCGGCCTCGCGCTCGGCGGGGCTGCCGCCATCCTCCGTCGGCTCAGGGATAATCACCCCGAAACGGCGCGCCAAGGAGCGCACCGCCTCGACAAAGTCCAGACTCTCGATCTCCTGCACGAAGGTGAAGACGTTGCCGCTCTTGCGACAGCCGAAGCAATAGAAGCTCTGTCGGCTGCCGCTGACCTTGAAGCTCGGGGTCTTCTCCTTGTGGAAAGGACAGCAGGCCCAGTAGTCGGGGCCACGCTTCTGCAGCTTGAGGTGAGAGCCGATCACCTCGACGATGTCCGCCCGGCCGCGGACCTCTTCGACCACCGACTCGGGAATGCGCGGCATGGGGCGCCTCTATGCTTCAGGGCCGACTATTGGCAGGGCGCCGTGCCTCGGTCACCAGTTGCTTGAGTCGCCGCCGCATCTCGTCCTGCCGGGTGCTGTCCCGCATGGCCTGGCGGGCGGCGATGGCACGGCTGTAGTAGCGCATCGACTCATCCGGGCGCTGCAGGCGTTCGTCGTAAAGGACCGCGACATTGGTCAGGACGACGGCGTGGTTGGGATCGCGTCCAAGGGCTTCCATGAAGGACCCCAGGGCGCCCTGGTAGTCCTGTTGCTTGGCATTGAGCACGCCCAGAGCGTTGTAGACCAGCGCCGAACGCTCGAAGCCGCGGAAGCGTCGCAGTGCCTGCAAGTAGGTGCGACCCCGGGCGAGGTTCTGGTTCACGCAGCACATACTGAGCATGACCAGCACGCTGTCGTCCCGGTCGGGGCACTGGGCCCGCAGCTCATAGGCTCGCTCCAGCGGCTCGAGGGCACGGCCGTACTGGCCGGCTTCGAAGAGCATCCAACCGTGGAAGTACTGGGCCATGAAGTCCTGCGGCGCGAGCCGAGCCGCCTTTTCGACGTGGGTCACCACGGTTGAACTGTCGCGCCGCAGCTGTTCGGGGGTCAGCAGGCGGTAGCGGCAGTAGCTATGGAGGATGAGCGCCTTGACGTGGTCGGGCTGCTGGTCCAGGCAGCGTTCGGTCAGCGACAGGGCCTCGTCGTACTTACACGCATAGGCGGCCTGAGTGGCACGGGCATAGAGCTGCTCGACTCCCGGGCCCCCGGTGCAGCCTCCGGCCAGGAGAACCGTGGCCAGGAGCAGCGCGAGGGCGAGCAGGCCGCCCAGGGGTGTGGTATTCCGATGGCTCTTCACGATCTTGCGGCTCCCATCTGCCGGGGTCCAGTGGACGGCCGGAGGTCCAGCGCGTCCCCAGGCTGTCAAGGTTCAGGTTCCAGCTGGCGACGCGGCCCCCCGGCGGCGGTCAGCATCTCGCGAGCGTGAGTCAAGGCTATCTGAGAGCCTTCCGCGGCCCCCAGCATCCGCGCAATTTCATGCTCTCGGGCAGCTGGGCCGAGAGCGCTCATGGTGGTCGTGGTCCGTTCGTCCTGCACCTGCTTCGAAACCAGAAAATGTCGTTCGCCAGCCGCCGCGATCTGCGGCAGGTGCGTGATGCTGAGCACCTGGTGGCGGCGGGCGATGGCCACCAGCTCCTCCGCCACGGTGACGGCGGTGCGGCCGCCGATATTGGCATCGACCTCGTCGAAAATCAGCACCGGCACCTGGTCCGCCTCGGTCAGCACGGTCTTCACCGCCAGCATGACGCGCGCCATCTCCCCGCTGCTGGCGCAGTGGCGGAGCGGCAGCATGGCTTCGCCGGCATTGGGGGCGAAGAGGAACTCGACCTGGTCCGCGCCACTGGGCCCGGCCGCGGCCGCGGCGACGCGGATCTCGAATCCCGCGTGATCGAAGCCGAGGCGCCGCAACTTGCCCGAGATGCTGGCCGCCAGGACTCCGGCGGCCAGGTGCCGTTCACAGTTCAACTCGGCACAGGCGCAGGCGTGCTCCTGACGCCTGCCTGCCAGCCCCTCCTCCAACTGCCGCAGGCGCGCCCCGCGGCTACGATGCCGCTCCAGCCGGAGGCTCCGCTCGGCAAGATGGGCTGCGATGTCGGCCTGCGTCGGCCCGTACTTGCGCTTGAGCTTGAGCACCAGTTCGAGCCGTTCCTCGAGCCGTGCGAAGGCTTCCTGATCCAGGTCAAAGCCCTCAACGTAGTTGCCCAGGTCTCCCGCCAGGTCGCGCACCTGCTCGGCAACCAACCCCAGGCGTTCGGCAAAGGCGGCGCCGCGCTCGCTGTCGATGGACTCCAGTTCCTGCAGCAAGCGCACGAAGTGGCCAATGCGGTCGAGCAGACAGGTCTCGCTTTCGGCTAGGCCCAACCTGCACGCCTCGGCCAGGCGGATGAGCCGTTGCGCGTTGGCGGCCCGCCGGTGCTGCGCCACCAGGCGTTCCTCCTCGCCCTCTTCAAGACCCGCCCGGCTGATTTCGTCAATCTGGAACGCCAGCAGTTCGGCTTCTTCTGGCGAAAGCGTCTCGCGCTGCGCCGCCACGAGTTCAGCTTCCGCCTCCGCGGCCAGAGCCCAGGCCTCCGCACAACGGGAGCGCCCCTCGCCCAGGTCGGCAAAGGCGTCGAGCAACTCAAGCTGGCAATGCGGTCGCAACAGGCTCTGGTGTTCATGGGGCCCGTGGACATCGACCAGTAGGCTGCCCAGATCACGGAGGGTGGCCGCGGTCGCGACGCTGCCGTTCACATAGGCCCGACTGCCGCTGGGGGAAATCACCCGGCGGAGGATCAGTTGGCCCTCCTCGCAGGGCGCCAGGCCAGCCGCCGCCAGAATCGCGCCGACCGCCTGCGGCAAAGACCCCTCGGCAGGCCCGAGTTGCAGCTGCGCCGAAACCTCGCACTGCGCCTCGCCACGACGAATGAGGTCAGGCCCTACCCGGGCTCCAAGCAGCATCTGGACCGCCCCGAGAACCAGAGACTTGCCGGCGCCGGTCTCGCCGGTCACGGCATTGAAACCGGGGCAGAAATCTACCTCTAACTCGGTGACCAAAGCCAGATTTCGGATGTGGAGTGTTTGCAGCACCGCAGCCGTCCCGTTGCGCCCCTGGCCAGACCCCACCCATCGCGCCTGGCGAAGTTTCTGCGTCCCGTCAACCCGCGGCCGGACTCAGCGCCGACCACACGGTTAGTCTACCCCATAGCGAGACGCGCGCAACGGCCACCGGCAAAAGCGCGCCACCATGCGCCACATTGGCACAGGTGCGCCACGCCGCTCCGAAAAGTGAGACAGGACAGTCGGGGCGTGGGGCGGCCAGGCCGTGCTGCCAGGCGCTTGACATGAGCCTGAACAAGCAGCGCCCTAATGGGTTATGCAATCATTCCTGGCGGCATGGCATGGGTACTGCTAAAGCCACAGCCCGAAGTCAGTGCCGCCAAACCGGGATGTGACCGCGTCAGCGACTCCGTCTGGGCGGAGCGTTAAGGAGTACCGACCATGGCGAAGATACTGGGTATTGATCTGGGCACCACCAACTCCTGCATGGCTGTCATGGAGAATGGTGAGCCCGTGGTGATCCCCAACGCCGAGGGCAGCCGGACCACGCCCTCGGTCGTCGGGTTTGCCAAGAACGGGGAACGGCTGGTTGGCGCGACCGCCAAGCGCCAGGGCGTGACCAACCCCACCAATACGGTGTTCTCCATCAAGCGCTTCATGGGCCGCAAGTTCCGCGAAGTCAAGCACGAGATCGAGCTGGTGCCCTACGCGGTGGTGGAAGCCAAGAACGGCGATGCGCACGTGCGCATCGGCGACAAGATGTACTCGCCGCCAGAGATCTCGGCCATGATCTTGCAGAAGCTCCGCACCGATGCCGAGGCCTACCTGGGGGAGAAGATTACCGAGGCCGTGATCACGGTTCCCGCCTACTTCAACGATAGCCAGCGCCAGGCCACCAAGGACGCCGGGCGGATCGCGGGGCTGGAGGTCAAGCGCATCATCAACGAGCCGACGGCGGCTTCTCTGGCCTATGGGCTCGACAAGAAGAAGGACGAGAAGATTGCCGTCTTCGATCTGGGCGGCGGCACCTTCGACGTCTCCATCCTGGAACTCGGGGACGGGGTTTTCGAGGTCAAGGCCACCAATGGCGACACCCACCTGGGCGGCGATGACTTTGACGAGGCGATTATCGAGTGGCTGGTAGGCAATTTCCGCAAGGAATACGGCGTGGATCTGCGCAAGGACCCGATGGCGCTGCAGCGGCTGAAGGAAGGTGCCGAGAAAGCCAAGTGCGAGCTCTCGAGCAGCCTGACCTCGGAGATCAACCTGCCCTTCATCACCGCCGATGCCAGCGGCCCGAAGCACCTGGTGGCGACCCTGACCCGCGCTCAGTTCGAGCAGTTGACCGAGGAGCTTTCGCAGCGCTCGTCGGCGCCCTGTCAGAACTGCCTGCGCGATGCGGGGCTGACGCCGGCTGAGATCAATGAGGTGATTCTGGTTGGCGGCATGACGCGGGTGCCGCGGATCCAGCGCCTGGCCGAGGACCTCTTCCGGCGGCCGCCGCACAAGGGCGTCAACCCGGACGAAGTCGTGGCGGTGGGCGCGGCCATTCAGGGTGGCGTGCTCAAGGGCGACGTGGACGATGTGCTGCTCCTGGATGTGACCCCCCTGTCGCTGGGCATTGAAACCCTCGGCGGGGTGTTCACCCGCCTGATCGAGCGTAACACGACCATCCCCACCCGCAAGAGTGAGATTTTCAGCACCGCCAGCGACAGTCAGCCCTCCGTGGAGATTCACGTCTTGCAGGGCGAGCGCGAAATGAGCAGCGGCAACAAGACCATCGGCAGGTTCCACCTGGACAGCATTCCGTCGGCGCCCCGCGGCGTACCGCAGATCGAGGTGACTTTTGACATCGACGCGAACGGTATTCTGAATGTGTCGGCCAAGGACCTCGGCACCAGCAAGGAGCAGAAGATCACCATCACAGCCAGCTCGGGGCTGTCCAAGGACGACATCGACAAGATGGTGAACGACGCCAAGCAGCACGCCGATGAGGATAAGGACCGCAAGCACAAGATCGAGATCAAGAACCGCGCCGACTCGATGGTCTACCAGACCGAGAAACAACTGCGCGAGAACGGCGCCACCCTGCCCACCGAAGTCCGCAAGCCGGTCGAAGACGGCATCGAACTCCTGAAGAAAGCCATCGCGGCGGACGACACGGCGCAGATGGAATCGGTCATGAAAGAGCTCGAGAGCAAGATGCACAGCTTCGCCGAAGAGCTCTACCGCAAGGCCCAATCGAGCCAGCCGCAGCCGCCGCCGGGGCAACCCACCGCCAACGGCGGAGCCGCCCCGGGCGGCGCCGGACCACAGCCGAAGAAATCGTCGAGTGACGATGAGGTGATAGACGCGGACTTCCGTATGGTGGATGACGATAAGTGAGAGGCGTCACGCTGTACGGCAGTCCCACAACCCGAACCAAGGAGACCCGCGGATGAAGATGAAGATCAAGCCTCTCGGTGATCGCGTCCTGGTCGAGCCCCTCGAAGACCGTGAGGTCGTCAAGGGCGGCATCGTGATTCCCTACAGCGCCAAGGAGAAGCCCCAGGAAGCCAAGGTCGTGGCGGTCGGGGCAGGCAAGAAGGACGAGGACGGCAAGATCATCCCGATCGACGAAGTCAAGGTCGGTGACATCGTGCTGACCAGCAAGTACGGCGGCACTGAGGTCAAGGTTGACGACAAGGAATACAAGATCCTCAACCTCAGCGACATCCTTGCCATCGTCGGCTGATGTCGTCGGCGTCGGCGTCGGCCCCGGCAGGGGCTGAGCGCGAGCCGCCCACGGACGAAAAACTACCCACGAATTAAGGAGACGGTGAAATGGCAGCCAAGCAACTCATGTTCGACACCAAAGGCAGACAGGCTCTGCTCAATGGTGTTGCCGCACTCAGTGCCGCGGTGAAGGTCACTCTCGGCCCCAAGGGTCGCAACGTCATTCTCGACAAGAAGTACGGCTCCCCGACCGTCACCAAGGACGGCGTCACGGTCGCCAAGGAAATCGAGCTCTCGAACCCCTTCGAGAACATGGGCGCCCAGATGGTGAAGGAAGTCGCCAGCAAGACCAGCGATGTCGCCGGCGACGGCACCACCACGGCCACCATCCTGGCGGAAGCCATCTTCCGCGAGGGCCTGAAGAACGTCACCGCCGGGGCCAACCCGATGAGCCTGAAGCGCGGCATCGACAAGGCGGTTGCCGCCATCGTCGCCGAACTCGAAGTGATGGCGGTTGCGGTTGAGGACCGGGCGCAGATCGCCCAGGTCGCCACCATCAGCGCCAACAGCGACAGCGACATCGGCCAGATCATCGCCGAAGCCATGGACAAGGTCGGCAAGGACGGCACCATCACCGTCGAAGAGGCCAAGACCATCGAGACCACCTTGGACGTGGTCGAGGGCATGCAGTTCGACAAGGGCTACCTCTCGCCCTACTTCGTGACCGACGCGGAGGCCATGCAGGTCACCCTCGAGGACGCCTACATCCTCATCCACGAGAAGAAGATCAGCAGCCTGCAGGACATGTTGCCGCTGCTGCAGATGGTCGCCAAGGGCGGCAAGCCCCTGATGATCATCGCCGAGGACGTCGAGGGCGAGGCCCTGGCCACCCTGGTGGTCAACAAGCTGCGCGGCACGCTGAATGTCTGCGCCGTGAAGGCTCCCGGCTTCGGCGATCGTCGCAAAGCGATGCTCGAAGACATCGCCATCCTGACCGGTGGCACCTGCATCACCGACGATCTCGGCATCAAGCTGGAAAACGTCACCCTGGACCAGCTCGGCCGCGCCAAGCGCCTCACCGTCGACAAGGAAAACACCACCATCGTCGAGGGTGCCGGTAGCGCCGCGTCCATCGCCGGCCGGGTCAACCAGCTCAAGCGCCAGATCGACGAGACGACCAGCGACTACGACCGCGAGAAGCTCCAGGAACGCCTGGCCAAGCTCGCGGGCGGCGTGGCCGTCATCAGCGTCGGCGCGGCGACCGAGAGCGAGATGAAGGAGAAGAAGGCGCGCGTCGAGGATGCGTTGCATGCCACCCGCGCCGCGGTCGAGGAAGGCATTGTGGCCGGCGGCGGCGTAGCTCTGCTGCGCGCCACCACCAAGGCCCTCGCGACCCTCACGTGCGAAGGCGACGAAGCGACTGGCGTGGACATCATCCGCCGCGCCGTCGAAGAGCCCCTCAAGCAGCTCGCGCTGAACACGGGCACCGCCGGCGAGATCGTGGTGATGCGCGTGAAGGAGCTCAAGGGCACCATGGGCTACGACGCCAACAAGGGCGAGTACGTGGACATGATGAAGGCCGGTATCATCGACCCGAAGAAGGTGGAACGCGCGGCGCTGCAGAACGCGGCCTCCGTGGCCGGGCTGCTGCTGACCACCGAGTGCATGGTCACCGAGATTCCGGAGCCCAAGAAGGACATGCCGCAGGGCGGCGGCGGTGGCGGCATGGGCGGCCACGGCATGGACATGATGTGATTCTCTGACCCACAGACGACCGGCTGGAGTCGGGGGCACCCTGCCGCCGATCCAGTCGGCCTGAACGACTACGGCGTCCGCACTCGCGGACGCCGTTTCTTTTCCGGGTTGACCGTTTCCCTGCTGAAACGGGTAGTCACTTGTGTCCGCCCGCACTAAATTGGGGCCGAACCTGCCGAGATGTCGGCTTTGCCAAACAGAGCAGACCGCTGCATCGGCACCCGCAGCAAAGGAGTTATGTGATGATGAACCGCAAGCTGATGTCTGTATGGGCTGGCGTGGCTCTTGCCGCTGGCGTCGCGTCGTGGGGCCAGAATGCCGCCACACCCGCCAAGCCCGAAGTCGCCGCGCCCGCCAAGCCCGAAGTCGCGGTACCCGCCAAGCCCGAAGTCGCGGTACCCGCCAAGCCCGAAGTCGCCGCGCCCGCTAAGCCCGTGGCGCAGGCAGTTCCGGCAGCGATCCCGCCGCCGCCGCCAGTGCCCGCGCTTCCGGCCGGCGCGCTGCCGCCGCGCCAAAGAGGCGCCGCCGACATGAACCCGGAGCGCATGAAAGACATGCAGCAGCTCCAGGGGTTGCGGCGGGATTACCACATGACGCGGCGCTCCGTCACCGAGAAACAGCAGACCCTGCGGAACAACCCTGAGATCAGCAAGCAGATCACCGAGATCGACGAGCAGATTCGGAAGCTGCAGGACCAGATACGGACGCTCGAGGACGGCAAGCCGGAGATCTTCCGCAAGGCCGATGCCTCCCTGCAGGCGGAGTATGACAAGATGGCCGAGGCCGAAAAGAAGATTCAGGAGCTCGAGAAGAAGCTCTATCCCGCGCGCCCCGCCCCGGGTATGCCCCCGGCCGTGGCCCGGCCGCCGATCGTAGTTCCCACCCAGGCGGTCACCCCGGTTCCGGCTCCTGCGGTTGTTGCCCCGGCTCCTGCGGTTGTTGCCCCGGCTCCGGCGGTTGTTGCCCCGGCTCCGGCGGTTGTTGCCCCGGCCCCGGCCCCGCCGGTAAAAGCCGAAGGTAAGTGACGGTACGCTGAAGGCGATCCCCTCGCGGCGCCCCGCACGCTACCCTGATCGGGTGCGGAGCGCCTGCCAGGCAGATTGGCTTGCTTGCAGGCCCTGCCTCTTCTTTGCTATCTTCCTCTGAATGTGCGCGTTGTGCCGGTAGCCAACGGCCAACCGCGACCGTACGGAGTGGTCCTATGAACCTGCTGGACCGTTACCTGACGAAGACCGAGTTCACTTCCTACGAAGACTTCTTTGGCCAGTTCAAGTTGCTTACCCCTGAGCGCTTCAACTTCGCCACCGACGTGGTTGACGTCTATGCCCGGGAGAGGCCTGAGAAGCGCGCCTTGGTCTGGTGCGACGATGCCGGCCACAGCCGCACCTTCACCTTTGCCGAGATGAAAGAGCAGAGCGACCGTACGGCGAACTACTTCCGGGCGCTCGGCATCGGCAAGGGCGATCCGGTGATGCTGGTGATGAAGGGCCGCTACGAGTTTTGGTTCTGCATGCTGGCCCTCCACAAGCTCGGGGCGGTGGCCATTCCGGCCACCCACATGATGAAGGTCCGCGACCTTGCGTACCGCCTCGAGCGGGGCGCCATCGTCATGGCCGTCTGCGTTGCGGACGCGGACCTGCTCGGTTACGTCGATGCAGCTCAGGCCGAGACCGCGGGCATCCTCCGCAACAAGGTCATCATTGGCGGCCGACGCGACGGCTGGCACAACTTTGAGGATGGCCTGGCGGCCGCGGCGGCGGGGTTCGAGCCTCTGGCCGGACCCGACGCTCCAACCTTGGACGACACGATGCTGCTGTATTTCACCAGCGGCACGACCGGTTTGCCGAAGATGGTGCGTCACAGCTTCGCGTACCCACTGGCGCACATCCTGACCGCCAAGTACTGGCAGTGTGTCGAGGACGATGGGCTCCATTACACCTTAGCCGACACGGGCTGGGCAAAGGCGGTCTGGGGCAAGATCTACGGCCAATGGCTGGCGGGTAGCGCCGTCTTCGTCTACGATTACGAACGTTTTTCCGCCGCCAGCGTGCTGAGCATGGCAACCCGGCATGGGGTGACCACGTTCTGCGCGCCGCCCACGGTCTACCGCTTCCTCATCAAGGAGGATCTCTCCACCTACGACCTGCGGAGTCTGCACTATTGCGTGACGGCGGGCGAACCCCTGAACGCGGAGGTCTACGAGCAGTTTCTGCAACAGACCGGGATTCGCCTGATGGAGGGCTACGGCCAAACCGAACTGGTCATCACGGCCGCGACCTGGCCCTGGATGACCCCCAAGCCCGGGTCCATGGGGCGCCCGGCGCCCACCTATGACATCGTGCTGCTGGGCCCGGATGGGGCGCCGGTGGAACTTGGCCAGGAAGGTGAGATCGCCATCCGAACCCCTCCGGGAAGGCCCCTCGGCATCTTTGGCGGCTACCTGCGTGACGACGAGCTGACCGCCAGCGTCTGGCACGATGGCCTGTACCGCACCGGCGACATGGCGTGGCAGGATGCGGACGGCTACCTGTGGTTCATCGGGCGCGCGGATGACGTCATCAAGAGCAGCGGCTACCGCATCGGCCCCTTCGAGGTAGAAAGCGCCCTGATTCAGCATCCCGCCGTGGTGGAGTGTGCGGTCACCGGCGTCGCGGACGAGACCCGGGGCCACGTCGTCAAAGCTACCGTCGTCCTGGCCAAAGGCTACGGGCCCAGCCCGAACCTCGTGGTCGAATTGCAGCAGCACGTGAAAAACGTCACGGAGCCCTATAAGTACCCACGCCTTATTGAGTTCGTGGAACAGTTGCCGAAAACGATCTCGGGCAAGATCCGCCGCACCGAGATCAGGGCGAGGGACGGAGCCCCGTCCCCTGTCTCGGAGCCCTGAAGCGAGGGCCGATGCGCCTGGCCCGCTGCCGAGCGCGACCCCGCAGACGGCGGAAACGCCGCCGGGCTGAGCTCGCCAACGCTCGCAGGGCAGGACGCAGCGTTCCGCCTCAGACTGGCCAAGCTGCCAAATGGACCTATGTTAGTATTATTAACGGCCTGACTGCGGCCGACAGTGACGCGATCTTGAGGTCAGCCTACGGTGAGCAACCCCGTCGAGAATACCAAACCCTATCCGCGGATCAACGAGATCGAGTGCAAGGGCTGCGGACGCTGCGTTGAGGCGTGTCCGAAGCAGGTCCTGCGGCTCGGCAGCGAACTCAATTCGCGCGGCTACCGCTTTGTGCATTACACAGGCGACCCCTGCATCGGCTGTGCCAATTGCTTCTACGCCTGTCCGGAACCGCACACCTTCGAAATCCACAAGCCGGAACGCCGGTAGCCCTCAGATCCCGCGAGAAAGCTCGTCTCCATGGCAACGAAACTGGCCAAAGGCAACTCTGCGGTTGCGGTCGGCGCGCTGTACGCTGGCTGCGATTGCTTCTTCGGCTACCCCATCACCCCCGCCAGTGAAATCCTGCATGATGCGTCCTACTACTTTCCGCGGCTGGGGCGCAGATTTGTGCAGGCGGAGAGTGAAGAGGCGGCCATCAACATGGTGTACGGGGCGGCCGCGGCCGGCCATCGGGCCATGACCTCCTCCAGCGGGCCGGGCATCAGCCTGATGCAGGAAGGGGTCTCATACCTGGCAGGAGCCGAGCTTCCGGCCGTGATCGTGGACATCATGCGCGCCGGACCCGGCCTGGGCAACATCGGCCCCGAACAGGGCGACTACAACCAGGTCGTCAAGGGCGGCGGGCACGGGAACTACCGCACCATCACCCTGGTGCCCAGCAGCGTCCAGGAGATGTGCGACATGACCGCAGAGGCCTTCGCCCTGGCCTGGCGCTGGCGCACCCCGGTGTATGTTCTGGCTGACGGCGTCCTGGGCCAGATGATCGAGCCGCTCACCTTTCCCGCCAGCGCGGTCCAGCCGCAGGGCGATCCGTCCTGGACGGTCGCCGCCACCGCCGAGACCATGGGAAACGTGGTCACCAGCATCTTCCTGGACTTCTCCGACCTCGAGCGTTTCAACGAGCATCTGCAAGAGAAGTACGCCCGCATCGAAACCGAGCTCGAGGATGCGGAGACGCTGTGCTGCGAGGACGCCAGGGTGGTCCTGGTCAGCTACGGCATCAGCAGCCGCACCGCGCGCTCGGCCGTCGAGCAGTGTCGCCGGGAAGGCCTGCGGGTCGGCTTGCTGCGGCCCCGCAAAGTCTACCCTTTCCCACGCCGACAACTGCGCGAGCTAGTCGGCAACGGCGTGCGGGCGTTTGTCTCCGTGGAGATGAGTAACGGCCAGATGGCGGACGACGTCCGCCTGGCGATCGAATGCAGCAGGCCCGTCACGGTGGTCCAGCGCTATGGGGGGAACCTGATCACGCTGGACCAGGTGCTGCAAGCCGTCCGAAAACTCGCAGGCTGAAGGCCGTCACCATGAGCGAGAACATCATCTGCACCAAGGGCCTGTACCCGGAGTTCACCCGTAAGGGCGGCTCGGCGCCCACGGCCACACATTACTGCCCGGGCTGCGGCCACGGCGTCCTGCACAAGCTCATCGGGGAAGCCCTGGTGGACTACGGGGTGCAGGAGCGGACGGTCATGATCAGCCCCGTCGGCTGCGCCGTCTTCGCCTACTACTACTTCGACTGCGGCAACGTCCAGGTCGCCCACGGCCGCGCCCCGGCGGTGGGCACCGGTCTCGGCCGCGCCCTGGACCACGCGGTCGTGCTGGCCTATCAGGGCGATGGCGACCTGGCCTCGATCGGCCTCAACGAGACCCTCCAGGCCGCCAACCGCGGCGAACGCCTGGCCGTCTTCTTCGTCAACAATACCGTCTACGGCATGACCGGCGGTCAGATGGCGCCCACGACGCTGCCGGGGGAGAAGACCCTTACCTCTCCCGACGGCCGCGATCCTCGCCTGACGGGCTATCCACTCCACCTCTGCGAGTTGATCGATAACCTGCGGGCGCCGGTGTTCATCGCGCGAGTGGCCGTCTCGGACATCGCAAACATCCGCAAGGCGCGCCACGCGGTGCGCCGGGCCATCGAGATTCAACGCGACCGCAAGGGCTACACGTTCGTGGAAGTCCTGGCGCCGTGCCCCACCAATCTGAAGCTCGACGCGCTGGCAGCCAATGCCTTCGTCAACGAGGAGATGGCCCGGGAGTTCCCGCTGCGCACCTTCCGCGACCGCGCCGATGAGGCCACCCCCACGGAGCCAACCAGCAGCGACTTCCGGAGCAGCAGTCTCGATGCGTTGTTCGGGCTGCACGACATCAAGGACTTCTCCGCGGCGCGCTCCCCCATGACCGCAGAGATACAGGTGAAGATTGCGGGGTTCGGCGGCCAAGGCGCCCTCAGCCTCGGGACCATGTTGGCGCAGGCGGGGCAGATGACCGGCTACCGCGTCTCCTGGTTCCCTTCCTACGGACCGGAACAACGCGGCGGCACCTCGAACTGTTCCGTCGTGATCAGCGACCAGCCCATCGGCTCACCGGTGGTCTACCATCCCCAGGTCCTCGTGGCCATGAACCGGCCCTCCCTGGAACGCTTCAAGAACGACCTGCAGCCGGGCGGGGTCATCCTCTACGAAGCGAACATGGGCGAGGTCGAACTGCCCGCGGGGCTGCGGGTCGTGGCGGTTCCGGCCCAACAGCTCGCCGAGGACAGCGGCAGCGCCCGCGCCGCCAACACGGCCATGCTCGGCGTCCTCCTGGGCCTGGGCCTGACGCCGATCCCCGAGCTGGCCTTCCGCGCCGCCATCGAGGACTCTTTCTCCGAGAAGCCGAAGCTGATTCCGCTGAACCTGAAAGTCCTCGATAGCGCCGTCGCCTGGGCCAGGACGAAACCCGCAGCCCCGCCAGCCTGAGCCGAGGGCTGACGGTGCTCCGGCAGGGCTGTTTCAAGAAACGACCGCCGTCGTACCGTCGGCCGTGAAAGCGGCGTCGACGGGCCGCGTCTGCGGCCCTCTGCCGCACGCACTCCATATCGCGCCGCGGCCATGTGGACTGCGTGTGGCAAGGTCGTCGGCG
>CAIZKT010000454.1:0-2737 GCA_903933565.1 uncultured Victivallales bacterium
CCCTGAACCCTGAACCCTGAACCCTGAACCCTAGGACCTGAGTAGTCACCACCTACGGAGCTGACGTGCGCCCCCCCAGAACTCTTCAATTCTGCCCCACTCGACCCTCGCAGCACAGAGACCATACTGACTGGTCAGTTCTGTTCCAAGGGCTTGACAAGAGATTACGCAGCGCGTACAATACTGACCAGTCAGTTCTATCGGAGGGGTTATACTGTGCGTGCGTCAGACCGCCAGAGCAAGCGCGACCAGATCATGATGGCGGCGGAGCAGCTGTTCACCAACCGGCGGTTTCATGAGATCACGCTGGATCAGGTGGCGCGCGCGGCCGGGGTGGGCAAGGGGACGATATACCTGCATTTTGCCGACAAGGACGACCTATTTTTTCAGGTGGCGACCTCGGGATTCTCACAGCTCTGTGAGATCGTCGAGCGGGGGGCGGTAGCGGGCGGGCCATTTCACGAGAATCTGCTGGCGGTTTGCCGACAGATCAGCGTGTTTTTCCAGCGGCGGCGGCAACTGCTGCGCATGATGCAGACGGAAGATGGGCGCATGGCGAGCGAGCACGGCGCCATGCGTGAGCGCTGGCTGACCCACCGGCGGCCGCTGGTGGCGGCGCTGGGCAAGATCCTCGCTGCCGGCGTGCGCGAGGGGGTGGTGCGAGAGGACGTGCCGCCCGAAGCGCTGGCCTCGTTTCTGCTCGGCATGTTGCGCACTCGAGCGCGCGAGATGGAAGCCTCCGACGACATCTCCCTTGACGTGGTGGTGAGGTTGTTCCTGTTCGGGGCGAACGCCGGGATCGGGGTGTCGGCGCGGTCCGCTGCCGAGGAAGGAACGAAGTCATGAAGAAGGCCATGCTGCCGTTCGAGCGCAAGAATGGAGTACCGGAACGTGCGTCTTAACCTTTCCCTGGCCCTGCCGCGCTTGGCGCAGACCCTCGCCTGCGCTCTCCTTCTGCCGACGCTCGCCGGTCTGGGCCAGGATCCGGCCCCGGTGCCCCTCCCGGCAGCCCCGGCACCCGTCGTGGCGGTCCCGCCGTCCGCGGGACTGCAGGTGTCTCTGCGCGAGGCGATTCTGCTGGCGTTGGAGAACAATCGCGCCCTGGCCGTCGAGCGTCTCACGCCAGACATCACGCGGACCCGTGAGTCGATCGAGCAGGCGGTGTTCGACCCCGTGGCGGGCGCCGCGCTCTCGAGCGGGCGCCAGCACGCGGAGGGCTGGGCCGGCGCCGATAACTGGCGGCACACCGTAACCGATCAGATCGGGCTCTCTGCCTTCGTTCGCCAGACCTCTGAACGCGGCACCACGGTCAGGCTCAGCGCGGACACCGAGTTCGTCGATGTTTCCTCCTCTGAGCGCATCTCGTCCACCGGGCCCCGCATCAGCGTGACCCAGGCTCTGTTGCAGGGCGCCTCCGTGGCGGCCAACCTCGCCCGCATCCGCCAGGCCCGCATCAACACCGCGGCCTCCGAGTTCGAGGTGCGAGGCGCGGTCGAGGCGGTGGCTGCCAACGTGGAGGAAGTCTACTGGGATTTCGCGCTGGCCGAACGCCGCATCGAGATCTTTACCGAATCGCTGAAAGTGGCCGAGCAGTACCTCCGCGAAACCCGTGACCGCATCGCCGCCGGCGCCGTCGCCGAGATCGAGGTCGCCGCGGCCGAAGCCGAGATCCCGCTCCGTCGCCAGGGGCTGATCACTGCCACGGGTGTTCTCGAGATGAACCGCCTGCGCCTGCTGAACCTGCTGAACCCGCGGGGCGAGGGATTCTGGGACTTGCCCGTGACCCTCAGCGACCGGCCCGCCGCGCCCCAACTGCAGCTCGAGCCGGTCGCGGCCCACGTGGCGGTCGCCCTCAAGCGGCGGCCCGAACTCGGTCAGGCACGCCTCCAGGTAGACTTCCAGGAGCTTGAGCTCGTCCAGACCCGCAACGGCTTGCTGCCCCGTCTCGACGCCTTCATCACCCTCGGCAAGACCGGCTACGCCCGTTCGTTCCCGCAGTCCCTGACCAACCTCGACAGGCATAGTTACGACGTGAGTACGGGCCTCTCTTTTGAATACCCGATCGGCAACCGCGCCGCGACCGCCCGCCAACGCCAGGCCGTACTCAGCCGCGAGCAGGCCGAGGCGGCTCTGGCCAACCTGGCGCAGTTGATCGAACTGGAGGTGCGGATTGCCTATGTCGAGGTCAAGAGCGCCTCCGAGCAGGTAGTCGCCAGTGCGGCAACGCGGCGGTTACGGGGCGAAACCCTGCGGGCCGAGTCGGAGAAGTCACGGGTTGGGAAGTCAACCTCATTCCTGGTGGCCCAGGCGCAGCGCGACCTGCTCGCCAGCCAGATTGCCGAGGTCGAGGCCGTCGTCTTGCAGCTCCGTTCCATGACCACCCTCTTCAGCCTCGAGAGCTCGCTGCTCGAACGCCGCGGCATCACCCTCGGCGAGCCCCCGACTCCATGAGCGCCGGGGGCCCCAGAACGCCCAGGCGGTCGCGGTTCAGGCTTTCAGGGAGCCGGGATGCCTCCGGTAGCCTGAACTCCCAACTCTCAACCTTCAACTCTCAACCCTCAAGGCCGCGAAAACCGCACGTCTCATCTCATTCTGGTATGTCCGGCCCCAGCCGGAGGCACTGCTGAACCCTGAACCCTGAACCCTGAACCCTGCCCTGCCCTGCATACTTACCCCAGGACAACGTGGAAAGGCTGTGCTGATGAGTCACTCAAACGGGTCGAAGCGCCCTTCCCGG
>CAIZKT010000455.1:0-6452 GCA_903933565.1 uncultured Victivallales bacterium
ATGCCCAGCCCGTTCCGGGCGGGTTCGCGGTATCCCCTCCGGCCCTGGAGCCCGCGATGCCAAGCCCGTCCCGGGCGGGTTCGCGGTATCCGCCGTCGGCAAGACCGCCGCTGGCTTGCAGCTCCCGCCGACGGCTTTACAGTCCGGGGTTCCGCCCAAAGACTCACCGTCGGGGTCCATTGCTGATGGCTGCCACTACGTCCGCCAATCCGTTGATCGTGCAGGGTGACCATACGATTCTGGTCGAGGTGGCCAGCCCCCGCTATGCCGAGGCGCGGGACCGGCTGGTCGGTTTCGCCGAACTCGTCAAGTCGCCGGAGCATATCCACACCTATCGCATTACGCCCTTGTCGATCTGGAACGCCTGTGCCGCGGGGGTGCGGGCCGAGAGCATCGTCGAGGCCTTGCGCGAGTTCGCCAAGTACCCGGTGCCGGAGCACGTCACGGTGCAGATCCGGGACTATGGGTCGCGCTATGGCAGACTGCGCCTGGCGCGTGACGCGGAGGGGCTGCTGTTCACGGCGGCGGACGCGGCGCTCGCCGAGGAGGTATCGCGGCGGCGCGAGGTGGCGCCATTCCTGGGGGAGAGGCTGTCGGCGCTGACGTTCCGGGTCGGCCCGGCCGATCGTGGTCGACTCAAGCAGGCCCTCGTCAAGATCGGCTTCCCGGCGGAGGACCTGGCGGGCTACACCGAGGGCGATGCACTGCCGCTGGCGCTGCGCGAAACCACCCGGCGAGGCACCCCGTTTGCCCTGCGGCACTACCAGCAGGAGGCGGCCCGAGCGTTCCACGCCGACGGCAGTGACCGTGGCGGTTCGGGCGTGATTGTCCTGCCCTGCGGCGCCGGCAAGACGATTGTGGGAATCGGCTGCATGAGCGCGGTCCAGGCATCCACGCTGGTGCTCACGACGGGCGTGACGGCCAGCCGTCAGTGGCGTGATGAACTGCTGGACAAGACGAGCCTCCACGAGGATCAGATCGGCGAGTACAGCGGCGTCTCCAAGGACATCCGGCCCGTGACCATCGCCACCTACAACATCCTCACCTGGCGTCCGAGCATGACTGCGGAGTTCGCACACCTGGAGCTGTTCGACCAGCGCAACTGGGGTCTGATCATCTACGACGAGGTGCATCTGCTCCCTGCCCCGGTCTTCCAGGTAACGGCCACACTCCAGGCCCGCCGCCGTCTCGGGCTCACCGCCACGCTGGTGCGCGAAGACGGCCGGGAGGAGGACGTCTTTGCCCTCATCGGCCCCAAGAAGGCGGATGTGCCTTGGAAGGTACTCGAGGGCGAGGGCTGGATCGCCAAGGCAGTCTGCACCGAAGTGCGCTTGCCGTTGCCCGCCGAACTGCGCCTGCCCTACGCTGTGTCCGACGCGCGCCAGAAGTTCCGGGTCGCCTCCGAGAATCCGGCCAAGACCGCGCTGGTCGAGCGGCTTCTGGCGCTGCACCCGGACGAACCGACCCTGATCATCGGGATGTATGTGGACCAGGTCAACGAGATCGCCAGTCGCCTTGGGGTACCCTCCCTGACCGGTACCACGGCGCAACGGCAGCGCGACAAGCTCTTCGACGGGTTCAAGGCGGGCCGCATCCCCGTGCTGGCGGTCAGCAAGGTGGCAAACTTCGCGGTTGACCTGCCGGATGCGGCGGTGGCGATCCAGATCTCGGGCACTTTCGGGTCGCGCCAGGAGGAGGCCCAGCGCCTGGGCCGCATCCTGCGCCCGAAACCGGGACGCAACCAGGCGCACTTCTACACCCTCGTCAGCCGCGATACGGTCGAGCAGGAGTTCGCCCTGCGCCGCCAGCTCTTCCTCTGCGAACAGGGCTATAGCTATCAGATCCGCGACGGCGAGGAGTTTCGGGGCTGACGGCGCTCACTCCTCGGCCGTCAGGCCGGCCCAACGCAGGATCTTGCGCAGTTCGGGCAGTCGGCTGGAGTTCACCAGCACCGCCGTCGGCCCCAGGCGGGTCTGGATGAGGCTCTTGACGTCCGGATCCTGGACGATGGCGTCGAGCACCTCGCGATGCGGACAGCGCAGCACCACCACGCGGGTCAGCGAGACCCCCTGGGGCTCGCCCGCCCAGGCGCGGAGCGCCAGGCGCAATGCGGACGGCAGTGGCTCGACCAGACGCCTCTCTAGCAGGGCGAGAAGGTCGTCTACCTGGTGGCCCGCGCCGACGGCTCTGCCAACGCTCGCCGCCGTCAACTGCCACCCCGTCGGCCCCTTGGGCGTGGCCCAGACCTCGATCTCGGAGCGCAGCAGCAGGTCGGTGTGCGCGGTGGTGAGGCGAAGGGCGCCGCGCGCGCTGACACTCAGACAGGCAGGAAGCGGCTGGTCGTAACGGAAACGCTGCTGCACCATCAGCGGCAACTTCGCTGCGGCGGCGTCCGCGACGGCACGCAGCAGCAGGAAACGCTCCCCGACCGGCTCGCCGTCGAGAGCGACGGCGGCCAACGTCGCCTGGCGTTCGGCCTCGCTGGCGAACTCCAGCAGGCGGGCCCCGGGGTGCAGCGTAATCTGCTCGCGCAGGGCGGCCCAGCCCTGCAGCTCCGTAGCGACGTTCTGGGGCAACTCGCGGCCATTGCCGGCCAGCAGCTCGGCCAGCAGCTCGGCCAGAGGATGGCCGGCCTCGAGCCCCTGGTACACCGATTGCCGCGTGAGCCGGTACTGAACCACATGGCGCTGCGCCTTCTGGCGTTCGGCCCAGCATTCCAGCAACGCCAGTTGCCGGGGCCTGGCGTGCTCCAGGTAGACGGTGACCTCAAAGTCCGGCTGCACGACCCAGACCGGCCCGGCGGCCGCCTGCACGTCGTCGGCGGGGACTGCCGCCGGGGGCTGCCGCAGCAGCACGGTCTTCCCGAGCTCCGTCAGGCGGAAGGCGGTCACGGCCCCGTCCACCTCCACCAACCCCAGCCAGTACAGCCAGGTGCGGAACGCGCTCTGCAGCCAGAGTTGCTCGTGTCCCGCCCAGCTCTCCTTGAGACTGGCCCACCACTTGGCCTCGGCGAGTTTAGCCTCGTCTACCGAGAGCCTGTAGCCAGAGGGCCGGGAAGTCCGGTAGTCCAAGGAGACCCACTCGCCAATGCGTTCGCGCAGCTCGTGGCTCAGCGCCCGCACGGAGAAGAAGGCGCCACCCGCCTCGGGAAGGGCCAGGAGGGCTCCCCACAGGGCGCCTCGCGCTTGTACATAGTTCGGGGCCCTGTAGCTCGACCAGCCGCCGGTTTCCGTCGGCCACTCCCACCAATCTCCGGCCGTGATGAACCCGCGCAGCATCGCGGTCACCGATTCGTGCGCAGGCCGCAGGCTGAACTGCGCGATGGACTCGGCCGGGACAAGCCGCTCTTGGGCCAGGGTCAGCAGCCCGCTACGGCTCAGAGCCATGACGACCGCACGCACCAGTTCTGGGAAGGGCAAGCCATCGACGTCCAGCACCGTCGGCCAGCCGAGCAACTTGCCGACCCTCTTCAGCTCCGGGAGGTAGAACGCCCCGCGCCGGTTCAGGCGCAACCCCCCCACATCGACGATGGCCTGGAGCACCGACATGAGGTCGAGTAGGACGCTCTGCGGCCGCCGCGCGCTGGCCAGCGCAGGCGCTGGCACGGGGTCCAGGGGCAATGGCACCAGTTCCGGGCGCAACGACGGTCTCAGGAGGCGTTCGTCCGCGAAGATGACGGTCGACTGCGAATACGAGTAGTAGTCCGAGACGCGATGCGGCTCATACTCCCTGCGGGTCAGCAGCAGGCCGTCGTCGGCCAGGGATTGCAGCCACTGCGCCGGCGACTCGCGCAAGACGTGCGGCAGGGTCGAAGCGCGGCAGCCTGCGGCCCGCACCGCCAGGGCCAGCGCCGCCGCGTCCAGCTCACCGCCCATAGACCGAAGCAGGGCCAGGACGGTCCGTTCGAAAGGCCCCAGGCTGGCGAGGACCCCGGCCACGCGCCGCGGGTCCGCCAGGCCGGCCCGGATGACGGCCATCGCCGCCTCTCTGGGCAGCGCGCCGCGGGGCGCACCCCAGAACCTCGCCATGCGCTTCAGTTCAGCAGCGCGGATGGCATAGAGATACGGGTCGAAGTGATCGTCGGTGGACATGGTCGCGCCGTGCCCCTCCTAATGACCAGCACCGGTCCGCGGCAAGTGCCCCAGCTTGCGCAGGCGTTCGGCCAAGGCCTCCAGCCGGCCCGGCCTGACCGCCGCGACCCGATCCGAGAGGCGCGCGGCAATGTGCGTCGCGGCGATGGGGTCGGCAAGCACCTGCGCCAGCACGTGCGCGTCCCTGACCTCGATCAGGGGCAGCTTCTCGTGCAGGATGGGGGGGCTGGCGGACATGGACGACCTCCTTCGGCTGGGCTAGGCACCGAGCCAGGCACCACGGCGCTGCGGGCCTACGCCCGGCCCGCGAGCAGGTCGGCGATGTAGGCGCCCTTGCGATCCCTCTGGTTGTAGCGGAACAGGGTGTCTACCAAAGGCTGGTGGAGCTTCCCGAACGCCGCGACGTACTTCGCGCTCAGCCAGTGGTAGTATACCTCCATGCTCTTCATATTCTGCCTGAAGACGATCCCGATGAGTTGGTTGACCAGATCGTCCGCCCGGTGGTCGAAGAAACTCCCCATGCAAGCTGCGTCTCGCCCTAACACCGGCCGGTATCTCTGGGTGAAGATACCGAGGTTGCAGTGGAGGTCCTCGGCGAACTCGACCAGGAGGGCGGCGAGCTCCTGGCGTGGTCCGGGCGGCAGGCGCAACGTGGGACTCGTCAGGCGCCGGAACCTCCGGATGAGTTCCCGGTTCAGCTCGCGTTGGAGCGCCGGGAGGTATCGGTCACAGCGCCCAGGGGCGCCTTCGGGTCTGTGGTCTGGGATTCCCATGTGGGTTTGCCGGGGAACCATACTCGCCCGCGCCCTGGAGACAACCTGCTCGCGTCGGCGCGGCTTTGGCCCTACGGCTTGGCGAACACGCGGTCGATGATGACGTTCTGACGCCGGAGCTGGGCCTGGAGGTCGGGGATATTCAGGTCCATGATCCGGCCAGACGTCCGCGCGGCAGCCATGGCCGCCGCGGTGCCGGCGGCCTCGCCGGTCACAGCGCAGGTCGGGATGACGCGGGCCATGTCCCAGGCGGTTCGGCCCGACGAGATACAACGTCCGGCGGTGATCAGGTTCGCATTCCGCACGCCGGCCAGGCAGCGCAGGGGCAGGTAGTAGATCGGGCCGTTCGTGCGCCAGTCGCCGGTCATGCCGACGGTGTCGTCGAACCAGCGCCGTTCGTCGGTCTCCTCGAGCTCAACCGCGCCGCGCAGGCGTCGCGTCATGCGGAACCCGGGAATGAGCGTGAGAATCAGCGGGTAGATCTCCTCGGTCGGATTCTGCCGACGCAGGTCCGCGAGGAACTCGCGCTGGAGCTGACGCGTGTCCAGCGTCTGCGCCGTGACGTCGTCGGCCTTGTCGCCGGCGTAGAAGCTGCCGCCGTTCTGGCTGCGGCGGCAGTACCTGTCCGGCTCCTTGGTCAGTGGGTTGAGGTACACCACGTTGTTCCTGAGGTAGTAGAACCAGCCGGCGCGGACGTTGGTGTCGACCGAGTCGACCGGCTCGCCCGCCAGGGCGCAGACGTCGGCGTCGCCGGACGAGTCCACCACGGTCTTACAGAGAATGGCCGAGCGGCCGCTCTTATTCTCGACAATCACGGCGGCGACCCGATTCGCCTTGCGGGTGATGGTGCAGAAGCGCGTGTCGTAGTAGAGCTTGACGCCCTCGGCGACGATGAGTGCTTCCAAGTCGAGCATGTAGTCGGCCGGGTTGAACCAGGTCACATAGCGTTCCTTGAGGCGCGCGGCGGGGTCGCCGCCCGACCGCCAGCACTCGGGAATGGGCTGCAGCCGCATGCCCCGGTTCGGACCGCGCAGGTCTTTCACGGAGAGTTTGAGCAACTCCTCGCCGAGGCCGCCGATGACCTGGTGGCCCAGGCCGTCACAGAGTGGCAGGTAGACGATGACGTTGGCCAGCGTGGCGAGCCCGCCCAAGGCGTTCTCCTTCTCGATCAGGCAGACGGACGCGCCGTTCCGCGCCGCCGCCACGGCCGCCGCTATGCCGCCGATACCACCCCCAACCACGACCACGTCGTACGAACCGCACACCGGGAGCCGCCGTGCGGGCTCCGCCACCGACCGCACCGTTCGTGTACCAGGTTTCGAACTGACCATGTTGTTTCCTCGCGGTTGCTTTGACATCGCAAAGAACGGCGCACCGAATATACTGCCCCGACTCCGGGCTTTGTACCCGCCCCTGCCGGTGGGGTGCATGACCCAATTGTCGGAAGGATGAAATCCGAGGGGAATTGCGCCTGCAGATTATAGAGACGCCTATAGCCGCGGTCTTGGCAGGGTTCTCGGCTGCGAAGAAAGTGGGCCGCGGGGCTCCCAACCCAAACGCTGGAACTCGCCCTCCATACCCTCCGTGG
>CAIZKT010000456.1:0-1818 GCA_903933565.1 uncultured Victivallales bacterium
AACACCCGCCGTCAGTCATGGCACAGGCGCCAAGCCAAAGCGGTGTCGCGGTCGCCGTCGGCGACCTTGCCACGCGCACAGGGGCGACGCGCGATATGGACTGCGTGCGGCAGAGGGCCGCGTCCGCGGCCCGTCGACGCCGCTTTCACGGTCGGCGGTACGACGGCGGTCGTTTCTTGAAACATCCCTGCCCGGTGGGGTGCATGCATCAGCCCGCTTGCCTCCCTGGAGCCCGCGATGCCAGCGCCCGTTCCGGGCGGTTGCTCGCGGTATCCGCCGTGGCACGGCAATACCCGTTGTACGCAGTACCCCGCTTGGCAACCGTCGGCCGTAAGTGGGGTCAAGGCTGGGGTGGAGGTGCGCGACTTCGGCGATAGGCGTCGGAGCCCGCACTCGGAGTCGCGGACCATGAGTGAGTTGCTGCATATCCTGAGTGAGTTCTGGTCGGTCTCCGCCGAGCTCGCCCCCTGGCTTCTGCTGGGCTGCCTGCTGGCGGGAGTCCTGCATGTGGTCATGCCGCCGGACCTGGTGCGCACGCATCTTGGCGGCAGCCGTTTCATGAATGTGGTCAAAGCGGTGCTGCTGGGGGTGCCACTACCGCTGTGTTCGTGCAGTGTGCTGCCCGCCGGACTGGCCCTGAAGAAGGACGGCGCCAGCGATGGTGCCGCGGTAGGCTTCCTGATCAGCACCCCGCAGACCGGGGTCGACTCGATCACGGTCAGTGCCGCCATGCTGGGCTGGCCGTTCGCGATCCTGAAGGTGGTTGCTGCCACCGTCACCGGCCTGCTCGGGGGCGTGCTTACCAACCTCACCACGCCGCCCAATCACGGCATCCAGGCCGACGCGGGGCCGCGGCAACGCCGCGCCGGACGGACGGTGACTGGGCTGGTGGCCGAGACCCTGGAGTACGCCTTCGTCGAACTCCTGGCTGGAATCTGGAAGTGGTTGCTGGCTGGGCTTCTGGTATCCGCCGTGGTCGGCGCGCTGGTGCCGACGCAGGCGCTGACGGGCAAGGCCTGGGCCGGCGGCTTCACGGGGATGCTGGTGATGCTGGCGATCGGCATTCCGCTGTATGTCTGCACCACGGGTTCGCTGCCCATTGCTGCCGCGCTGGTACGAGCTGGGATGTCCCCGGGGGCGGCCCTGGTCTTTCTGATGGCGGGCCCGGCCACCAATGCCGCGACGATTGCCGCGATCTGGCGGGCGCTGGGCCGACGGGTCACTGCGATCTACCTGGGCACCATTATCGCTGGCAGTCTGCTCTTTGGCTGGCTCTTCGATGCGGTGGTCCAGGTGGCCCCCGGCGCGGCTCCTGACTGCCACCTGGCGGCCCCCGGCGGGATCGGCCAGGCCTCAGCGCTGGCGCTGTTCTGTCTCTTTGCGTACCTCGCCTTCAGGGACTGGCGTGCGAGGCGCTCTGGCGCTGGCGCGGCCTGCTGCCAGGCTAAGGCCACCACGAGCGCGGAGACCCTGCAACTTGCGGTCAAGGGCCTCACCTGCCCGAACTGCTCCCGCAAGCTGCAACGCGCCTTGGCGGCGCTGAACGGCGTGACTGCGGTGGTCGTGGACCACGGGTCGGGGCAGGCGACCGTCACCGGCCAGGGACTACGGCGCGAAGACCTCCTGGCTGCCGTCCGCCGGGCCGGCTTCGAGCCGGGGTGAGAAGCGGCAAAGAAAGACGACCTGTGCAATAAGGATGGGCCGCGGTATTCAGCCCCAAGGGGGCGTTTCGGGCGCCCAGGGCAGCGCCCTGGGTACCCGTCCACAGCGAAGATTGAGCCCTGAAGGGGCGGACCATGCGACCTCGGTGCGAAGGTA
>CAIZKT010000457.1:0-4167 GCA_903933565.1 uncultured Victivallales bacterium
CATCTCCAGCGGTTTCCAGAGAGGCGCCTGGCCTCAGGAGCGGAGGTGTAGCCCACCGCATCTCCAGCGGATTCCAGAGAGGCGCCTGGCCTCAGGCGCGGCGGTGGAGCCCACCGCATCTCCAGCGGGTGGATGCCGACACATCACCGGCCAGCGGCCTCGGGCGGGATGACCTCGAAGGGATCCGGCCCGAGGGCGCTCATGCGCGAGCGCCGCGGCGGCGACACAGCGCCGCCCTCCAGGCGGTCCGGGACGTGCCGCCCGGACCGGACCCGACGGCCGGTCGCCCCATTCCTCAGGCCTCGGCGGTCTCCATGGCGATGGCGGCCCACTGGCTGAGGCGCTGCGGCTGGTAGCCTACGGTGCTGATGTCCTTGAGGATGAACTCCAGGGGACAGCCGTGGCGGCGGCAGACCTCTCGGGTCGCCAGCAGGTCTTGGCGCACCAGGTCGGGGTCGAAGCGGTCCGGGGCCAGGAAGGCCGGGTTCGGCTTGCGCGAGTAGACGAAGGTCCGGCCGATTTCGGCGGCGCCGCGTTCCTCGTTGACCCAGGGGCTCATGGAGACCTTGCGGACGTGGGGGAGCTGGCGCACTTCGGCCATTTTCAGATCGAGCGGGTCGCAGCAGCCGTAGTAGACCAGGCCGAAGCGGGCGCAGATGCGGCTGGCGTAGTCGATCTCGAAGTCCTTGAACATCGCTGGCGACACGGTGGAGAACATTTGGGCAAGGCCGAACATCCAGAGGTCCCGGGTGCGTGGCTTGTCGGGGTTGTAGCCGGGGGCGGGGAGTTCATCGGTGTAGGCGCCGGTGCAGTGGATCAGGCTCTGCGGTCCGCAGAGCAAGGCCTGCTCTTCCAACTGGTCGAGCAGGCTCAGGTAACCGTCCGTGACCCGCCCCACCAGCCGGTGCATGAAATCCGGCCGGTCGACCAGGGCGTAGAGCACCTCCTGCACGCCCATCCAGGTGCTGATGGGGTCCCACAGCGACAGGTAGGGGTCGGCGCCCCGGGCCCGCACAGGCAGGACCCCGTCGAAGATCTCGTGGGCCACGTCCAGGCGGCGTGCGGTCTCAGCCGAGTCATGGCGGACTTGCGGGCAGCGGATCTTCTCGAGGTCGGCCTCGGTCTGGAATTGGTTGAGGTACCTATGACCCACCACCGAGTTGGTCGGATCGCTCACCGCGACCTCCTGGCGGACGCCGACCCCGAAGCCAGAGTTCAGGATCGCCTTGGCCACCGGCAGGAACGTCTCGACCACCATGTCCACCCGGAAGTGGTCCCACTGGAACAGGATGCGGCGCAGATGCCCTTCGTAGCCGCGGCACTCGAGATCGGTGCAGCGCAGGGCCATCTCGTCGCCCATCTCGTTCCAGCAGACCTGGTCGATCATGACCATGGGCCGGACGGGCTTCAGGGCGTTGAGTCGCCGCCAAAGTCGCCGCGTCTCCTCCTGCACCGGCAACGCCGCAATCTCAGCGACGCGGGCAGCCAGGCCCCGTAGGATGTCCCGGTCCTTCGGATTCACCATGTCGAGGTTCCTCGGCTAGAGCGGGCTGGGCCCGCGACCCATCTCTTCAGAAGTGGTATTCGGCGCCGCCGCCGGGCGCCTTGGCGGTCAGAGCTGCGTCCAGGTCGTCGAAATCGAGGCGGACGACGGGGACCTCGCCGGCAAGCGAATTGATCGGGAGGCCGGCCAAACGCAGAAAGGCACCGGTGCGGAATCCGGACGGCACGAGTTCGACGCCGGCGCGCAGTTCCGCCCCGGTATTGAGCAGGACGGCCCGGCGGGGTACGGCGGCGATGGGGTTGAGCATAAGGCCGGTGCTGACGGGGGGCGTGGGGAAATGCACGTAGAGCGAGTTGCCCTTGCGGGTCAGCATACACTCGTCGTGAGCCACCAGGTCGGAGGCCGGCTGGGCGTCGTCGAAGGCTTCACGGACGCGGGCAAACCAGGCGCCGATACGGCGCAGGATATCGGTGTGCTCGACGGCGAGGGTGCCATCGGGCTTGGGGCCGACGTTCAGCAGGTAGTTGCCCCCCATGGCCAGGATGCGGTCGAGGCTCTGCATCAGCAGCAGGTCCGAGTAGTAGTCCTCATCGGCGCGCCAGCCCCAGCTCTGGCGGCCGACGGACTGGCAGGCCTCGGTAGGCTTGGCAAAGCGCTTGCCGGGAGGCACGTGGCGTTCGGGGGTGCTGTAGTCGCCGGGGCCGTAGCCTCGGTCGTTGATCAGGATGCCGGGCTGCAGCTCGCGCAGGAGCCCGTTCAGCGCTGGGATGTTGAGCAGGGGCGGGATGTCCCAGAAGAAGCTGGTGATGCGGCCGTAGCGGGTACACAATTCGGTAATCTGACGGCGCACATAGTCGACGTAGCGCAGCAGGTCGGGCGCGTCGCCGGGGTTGGGTGCGGCGAGTTGGTGGTCGCCGCCGAGGTTGAGGGAGTTGGGGTGGTGCCAGTCAGGGCAGGAGTAGTACAGGCAGAGGCGGACGCTGCGGCGGTGGCAGGCTTCGGCCAGCAGGGCCAGGACGTCGCGGCCGTAGGGCGTGCGCGTGATCCGGTAGTCGGAGTGGGCCGTGTCCCACATGCAGAAGCCGTCGTGGTGCTTGGCGGTAAAGCAGAGGTACTGCATGCCGGCGGCCTGGAGCACATCCAGCCATTCGTCCGGGTTGAAGCGCACCGGGTTGAAGCGCGAGACCAGCTTGGTGTACTCGGCCTTGGGAATGTCGCGGCGCCACTGAATCTGCTCGTGCCAGCCAGGGACGGCGTACAGGCCCCAATGCACGAACATCCCAAAGCGGTTGGCGAAGAAGGCATCGCGTGGGTCGTTGGGAAGCGCCATTCGTGGTCTCTCCTTTTCAGGCCAAGCAGCCGCGGGTGTTGCCGATGAAGCCATCGCCGTAGAAGACGGGAGCATAGCCTCTCTCCGTCACCCAGCGCACGGCCGTCTCGCAGCGTGCGGCGTAATCCGGGATGTACGCCTGGTAGGTCGGGTAGAAGTACTGCTCATGGATCATCAACTCCATGATCTCGGCCTGGTGCGGATCGGCGGCGATGGCGGTAAGCCGGGGGACGATATCCACCAGGGGGAAGCTGTTGACCACCATGTCGTGGCGCACTAAAATCAGGTTCTCGTCGAGGTCTTTCCAGTAGTCGTGCCCGGAAAGGTAGAGGGTCAGATCGCGGTCGGCATAGTAGGAAACGGCCGGCTCGCCGCTCTTGCCGAGGATGAAGTAGCCGACCAGGCCGCGGATGCCCCGATCGCGGACCGCCTGGCAACCAGCGCGAGTGGCTTCGCCCCAGTGGATGGTGGTGAAGGAGTCGAGCACCGCCGCCCCGGCGAAGCGCACGATCTCGGCGGTGATCACCTCAAAATCGTGCGCAAGCTGCGCGTAGCCGGCGGTGAGGTAGGGCTTGGCGGGCTCGTTCTGCCAGGCGTGAAAGGTCAGGCGGAACCAGTCGGCGTTGTCCTGCCATTCGGCCTTGTAGGCGTCCGGCATCTGGGTGAGGTTGAAGTCATCGCACTGGAAGTAGAGGTTGCAGTGGACCTTGGTGCCGTAGGTATCGTGCAGGCGCTTCCAGAGGGCCATATAGGGGTTTTCGAAGAGGGAGCGGTAGCGTTTTTGGGCGATATCACGCAGGAACCAGACGTTGTCGTCCAGCGAGAAGCGGTAACGCGCGAACGAGGCCTGGTCGTAGAGGACCGTGACCGCAGCCGACTCCGCCCCGGCCACGGCTGTGATAACGGTCTGCCGGGCCGTGAGACGGAGAGTGACGCTGAAGCCGCCGGCCTGCCGCCGCGCCGGGACCCCATTGACCACGACTGGCGCGGCGCCGCTGACGGTGCCGCGGACCTCGAGGTCCAGTCCAGCCGCACTCTCGCTGCCGTCGTGACGGTTCAGAATCGCGCCGTGACGTGGGCTCAGAATAGCGATCATAGTCGGGGCCGTCTTCCTTGTTTGGGCTTCCACCGAGCCCCCGGGCCGCGCGGTGGAACGCGGCATCGCCGTCTGCCGCGGGCGGGTTGCGCAGAACCCGGCTTCCAGGGTGGGGGCCGGACATACCGGAATGAGACTTGCGGTTTTCGCGGCCTTGAGCGTTGTGAGCTTATCTCGACCTGTGCAATAAGGATGGGCCGTGGTACTCAGCCCCAAAGGGGCGTTCTATACCAGCCC
>CAIZKT010000458.1:0-14276 GCA_903933565.1 uncultured Victivallales bacterium
CGCGATGCCGAGCCCGTTTCGGGCCGGTTCGCGGTATCCGCCGTGGCTCTGGAGCCCGCGATGCCGAGCCCGTTTCGGGCCGGTTCGCGGTATCCGCCGTGGCCCCGGCACGCCGTCGACCCCGGGCCGCGCCTGAGCCTAGGGCCTTTCCATGTAGCGGACGAAGCGCAGATAGGCCATGAAGATGAGCAGCATGATCCCGGCGTAGACGCTGAAGACGAGGGTGTTACGCCCGTGGTGCGCCACGAAGCCGAAGTAACCGACGTAGAATAGATTCAGCACGAAGGCGCCAATGAAGGCGGCCAGCGGCGGCAGCAACAGCGGCCGCACCACGCCGTGCGTCGCCGCCGGCGGCAGCGCCGCATAGCGGAAGTTGGCCGTCGGAGGCACGTACCCGGTATCGCCGCCCAGACGTTTCCAGCAGCGATAGGCACGGTAGTGGAAGTAGAACGCCAGCACCGTGAAGGCGCCCGTCCAGAAGAAGATGAACCGGTAGGGATACAGATCCCCGGGCGGGTAGAACCGTCGCACCACATCGAGGTAGACCCCGGCGATCAGGCCGCCAATCATGGTGCCGGCGGAACGCACTAACGCCTGGGCGCCGCAGAACTGCCCAAAACGGTCCTTCGGGAAGAGGATCATCAGTTGCGGCAGCCCCGCGGTCGACTGCATGGCCGACATCACCGCGGAAAAGACGCCGCCCACAATGCCGACCCAGAAGTAAACCTGCGACGGCGGCGCCTCGGCAAACAGCCAAATCAGGCCGCCGAAGGTGAAGAAGGTGCCGTAGGCGTGCAGATACATGTCCACCCGCACCGGATGCCACTTATCCACCAGCGTCCCGGCAAACAGGTAGCAGCCGGCCACCACCAGGCCGCCCACCGCACCCATCTTGCCGATCAGGTTGAGGTCCAACCCCATTGATTGGTTGAAGAACACGCTAAACACGCCGATGCTGCCGGCCACGGCGCCGAACATGCAGTACAGGAAGATGTACCAGTAGTACGGCATGGTGTAGCATTCCCGCGCAAAGGTATCGAGGTCCTGGCTCAGGCTGGGCGCTTTGCCCTTGTAGCTCGGCGGCGGGTACTGGCCTTCCTTGACCCGGATGCAGGCCAGCCCGAAGCCGATCAGGTAGAGCAGCGCGGTGCCGATGAAGATCTCCCGCATATGGCTGAGGGCATACTTGAAGATGAAGTAGTTGTAGAACGCCGCCGCCAGCGTCCCGACCAGCCGGAAGTAGGCCATGAAGCGGGAGAGAAACTGCTCCGGCACCACGTCGTTGAACAGGTACCAGTAGACCGAGCCTACGAACATGTTGAAGAAGTGGAAGCAGCCGGCGAAGGCCGCGAGTACCAGCACCGTCAACAAGTTGCGGCTGAGCGCGCTCTGACTCAGGAAGGCACTGTGCAACTTAGCGGCGATGGGGTCGCACAAACCGATGCACACCAGCGAGGCGACCAGAAACGGCATGGTGTAGAGGATGAAGGGCATCCGCCGACCCCAGCGGCTGCGGTAACGGTCGCTCTTGAAGCTCACCCATGGGCAGACCGTGGTGTTGAAGATGCCCGGCAGGGTGCTCATGATCAGGCCGATGGTCCAGTTGTCCGAATCGAGGGCCTTGAGCTTGAGCGGCAGGATGCTGGGGACCACCGTCTGCAGCAGCGTGTAGCAGAAGTTGCTCCACAGCAGCCAGGCAAAGAGGACCACGAGCCCGGACATCGTGTAGGTCAGGGTGCCGCAGCGGAAGAGGGGCTTCCCGGACGGGTCGCGCTCGCCCAGCGGCGTGCCGGGTGACGGCGCCCGGGCCGGCTCCGTCACCCCACTCGAATCCGGCTTGGGCTGGTCAGCGGCAGAAGAGCAAACCATCGGTGCCTCCGCGTCTCCGGGCCTACGCTTGACCATGGCCCCGGCGCAGACACAACCTACCCGTCAGACGCGCGCGGTCCAACCCGTAGCGCCGGTAGCCCAGGCTGGCTCGGCAGGCTGAGTGGCAACGCCAGCGCTCGCGCCTGCCTTGGGATGAGAAACTCCGGCAAGCCGTGGTCATGAGGGAGTCTCTGCGCTCCTACGGGAGAACTGCGCCCGTTCCGCCTGCCGGACAGCGGCGCCGTCCAGGACCCAGCCCAGCTTAGCCGAGTTACCGTCGACATGCTGGCTCCCCATCTGCCGGAATTCTGTTCCGTGGCAGGCCACCCGCTCTCAGCCGTCTGGCCACCCTATCTTGCTGCCATGGAAGAGACAGCACACCCGACACCCAGGCCGACCCGAACTCGCGGTGCTCCCTGTTCATTCAGGCCGGGAAACGTGCGACCCGGTAACATCGGGGTCGTGGCGGGCTATCGCCAGAGAGTCAAAACAGGGGCACAATTCGTCAAAGTAGCCTCAAAAGTCGAGGTGCGACCCCCACTACACGCCGCGGTCATTTCTCGACCGGGACCACAATGCCCCGCATGATCAGGTTCTGGCAGAAGACAAAGACCAGCAGCGTGGGGATGGCCGCGATGATCAGCGAGGCGTAGATCACGCCGACGCCACTGCCGCCGTTCAGACGGTAAAGCCAGACCATCAGGGTCCACATCTTCTGATCCTGACAGATCAGCAGGGCGAACATGAAGTTCGAATAGGCCGCAGTGAAGGCGTTCAGGGCGATGACCGCCAGGATGGGTTTGCTGAGGGACATGGTGATGTGCCAGAACATCACCCACTCGCTGGCCCCATCGATCTGGGCGCTCTCGTAGAGCTCCTGACCCAACGAGTCGAAGAAGCCCTTCAGCAGAAAGATCGAGTAGCCATTGGCCAGTCCCGGCAGCAGCAGCGCCGCGAAGGTGTTCAGCAGACCGAGCTGCCGCAGCATCAGAAACACCGGAATCTGGGTCACCATGGGGGGAAAAGCCATGGTCAACAGTAGAAAGAGCAGGACCTTGTACGCCGTCGGCATGCGGTAGCGGCTCATGGCATAGGCCGCGATGGGGTTGACCACCAGGGCCAGGGCGATGGCCAGGGCGCAGTAAATGACCGTGTTGAAGATGCCACGGCCGTGAAAGAGCATGTACTCGAGCACCGCCCGATAGTTGCGCGTCACGAACTCCAGCCGCAGCGCCCCGCGCTGCCGGCAATACTCAAACCAGTGAAAGTGCTCCTGCGGCGGCACGATCTCAGCGAAGTCCGCAAAGCTCGTGCCCAGAGCGGCATTGGCCGCCGCCACAGTGCCGTAGCGTTGCCGCAGCCAGTCCCGGAAGACCCCATCCGGCGAGTGAATGCGCACCTGGCCGATGTCGACCCCATGCCGCGCCCCGCTCTCGGGGTCCTGCCAGCCGGTGACGAAACTGTCCCAGTCGCTCAGCCGCACGCCCTCGCCAGGCGGCTCCTCAACCAGCGGCACCGCCGCAAAAGTGGGGTAGGCCGTGCCATAGCGCCGGTTGAGTGCCTCGACGCTGTGGTACTTCGCCGCCAGGAAAGCCCGGTACGGCTCGGCCGCGGCGGCATCCGCCCGGATCCAGAGCAGATTCAACGTGTTGCGCACGAAGGTCTCCCAGTCGTCGCGGACCCTCGGCGGCGCCGCGCTGGGGTAACGCTCCGGGAGCCGCACCTGTTCGTAGGAGGCCAGGGAGGTGCCGTGCAAGCGGTTGTACTCCTCGATGGCGCGGGTGTACTGCGGCTTGAGGAACAGCCGTTTGTAGAAACCCTCGAGGTTGAGGTAGACGCGGCGGTCGAGGCTCTGGCGGGTCTTGAACTCGTTGAAGGCGCTGCCGTAGGGTCCGCCCGCGGGCAGGTTGCGCCGGATGGTGGTGTCCTGGCCGCTGATGTACAGGCTGTTCCAGGTGACGAACTCGGTGCCGAACTCCTGGTTGAGTCGTGGCAGATCGTGGCCGAAGCGCTCCTGCAGGGTCACCTTGAACTCGCGGAGTTCGCGGGGAACGGTGCGCGAGACCCCGGCGTTGGCGTAGCCGAGAGCCCAGGCGTTGAGAGGCAGATCGGCCTGCCCCAGGAAGTCCGCCCAGGCCTGCGCCAGCCGCGCATTCGGCGCCGCCGGCGGCTGCAAGACCTCGAACGAGGCTACGTCCGTGTCGTAGGTCGTGTTCAAACTGTCAAGAGACTCGTTGAACAGCCCCTCGAGGTGCTTGCGGTACAGGGCGACATCGTCGCGCAGAAAGGCCGGAATCGCCGCGAAATCGCTGACGTCGACGCCACTCTTGGTGCTGCCGGCCAGCATGATCAGCAGCGGATAGACCGTGCTGATCGACCCTAGGGTGAGCACCACGTAGATGCCAAGCACCAGGAGCCGCACCCGCGGCGAGCGCCGGCCGATCCTGGAGATAATGGGCATAAGCAAACTCCCCTGCGAGCCTGGCCGGGCTACGGCGGCGGCTTCTGACCGGTCGTGCGAAACTCCAGCCGCGACAGGATGCGCAACTGGTACACGGTGAAGCCGATCAGCATCAACCCCAGCAACCACGCCATCGCCGTCGCTTCGCCAAAGTTCAAGTACATGAAGGCTTTATAGAAGATGTGCAGGCCCACTTCCTCGGTGTTCTTGCCGCCGCCAGTCATGGCCAGGATGTTGCCCGCCGCGCCGTACCAGGAGCCGATGAACACGCCGACGAAGTTGATGACCAGCAGCGGCCGGATGGCGGGCAGGACGGTGAAGAGAATCTTGTCGACGAAGGTGGCGCCATCGAGGTCCGACGCCTCATAGAAGTCCTCCGGGATGCCTTTGAGCGCGGCCAGATAGATGAGGCAGCCTGGTCCCATGCCGGCCCAGATCATGGGCATGACACAGCAGAGCATGGCGGTGTCGGCATCGTTCAGCCAACTGTAGGGCTGGGATAGCGTGCCGAGCAGCGCGGCGTACCAGGGGGTGCCGCCGTGTTGCAAAGCGCCGAAGCCCTCCGCCAGTGCCAGGCAGGCCGCGAACAGCCCCGCGCCGAGGGCAGCCCAGCGCACCGCGGTCTGCCGCTGTCGGGCGGCGCCGGCCAGGCGGGACCGGCCCAGGGCCAGGCCGAGCAGGATGGCGCCCGCCACCACGGCCAGCGCACGCGGCGCCAGCCCCACACCGTCCTGGAGCAGCGGCAGGGCGAAGGCGCCATGCCAGGCGTGCCAGACGGCCAGCACCGCCGCCAGCGCCAGCAGGCCGCCCGATCCCCACACCAGCCGCGCCTCAAACTCGGGACGCGGCAGCTCCAGCAGCAGCGGACCCAAGATCGCCGGCGCTAACAAGGTCAGACCAATCTGCAACATGGGATGCGCTACCCCGGCCTGTCTGAAGATGGGACTGGCCACCGCCAGGCAGGTCCAGAACAGAATCATGCCAATCGCCAGAAACAGGCCACTGATGCCGAACATGTCATGGAACCAGGTCCGCCGGGCAAAGGTGTAAGCCACCCAGAACAGCACCCCCCCCACCAACAGAAAGCCGAGCGCCGGGAGCCGCATCACCACGGCGTTCAGCGTGCCCCGCTCCGTCGGCTCGTAGAAGGACTTCCAGAGCAGGATCACCACCAGCCCCGTGATCACCGCCGGCAGATAGAACAGAGTCCGGTACAGAATCTTACCGTGGGGCACCTCCTGCAGCAGCACGGCCAGCACCACCGGCGGCAGAAAGGTCAGGCTGATCACCAGGGTCGAGTAGCGCAGCGAGTTCCATACCGCTCCCCACCAGCCCCGGTTCCAGATGACGTTGGCATAGTTGTCCAGCCAGAGCCAGGACGAGCCGCCCATAATGCGATAGTCCTGCAAGGACATCACCGAACCCCGCGCTACCGGCAGATAGCTCCAGAAGAAGATGGAAAACACCGCCGGCGCCAGCATCAGGTAAGCCCAGGCGAAACGACGAAACTGCCAGCCCTTCTTCTCGCCGGGAACCCCCGTCGGGGTGAAGGTGGCAATGATCCGGCGAAACACCAGGGCGAAGACCACCACCATGGCGACCAGGGCGGCGACGGCCGTGGCTCGACGCAGCAGCATCACCCGCGGCGGCACCACCCCGAGCATCTCCTTGCGGGCCTTCTCAGCGGCGCGCCGCAGCAGCCCCTGCAGCACCGTCAGCCGCGCCTCATCGTCCCGCGGCAGATCGCCGTCCAGAGCCATCTCCTCGGCCGCCTGAATGGGCTCGGTCAGGATGTCGTAACACAGGTTGCTGTGCCGGCCGTACGGCTCGGGAATGCCCGTAGCGATGGCGATGTCAAAGGTCTCCGCCCAGCCGCGTGGCGCCAGGCGGACCACCTCGTCGTAGCCGAACATCTCGAGGTACTTGGGATTGACGAAGCGCCCGAGCCCGCCCTCAACCATGATGCGGGTCTTGATCTCGACCGCCTCCCGGCTCTCGTAGAAGCGGATGTACTCCCAGCCGACGTCCCGGACCAGCGGCTCACGGATGCCCGCAAACAGACCCATCATGCGGCTGTTCAGCTCGCCGCCGCGCCGACGCTCGCCCTTGGGGCCCACCGGCGGCCCGAGCGGCACCGGGCACATGCCAGTCAGGTCCGGGTTGATGCTGGTGAAGAGCTTTTCGTCGATGTAGTCGAACATCATGGCGATTTCACCACGGTCCCACTTGATCGAGCCTTCACTGGCCTCCTTGCAGGCAAAGCCGTAGCGCGGCTTGCCGCTGGCATCGATCCACTTGTCGGTGCAGAGCCGGTTGTAGAAGTCCAGCGCCAGCGCCGCGTTGCGCGTGTCAAACACCGCGGCCCAGGTGTCCGTGGGCTCGTCATAGGCCAGTACATCGCCGCCGGCTGACCACAGGAAGGTGATCCAGAACCACGACTCGTGCTTCCCGCGCCCCAAGCGCATGCCGTAGGTCCCGCGGGCGGGATCGGTGATCTTGCGGCAGGCGTCGTAGAGATCGTCCCAGGTCCAGTCCTTGTCGGGGTACGGAATGGACTTCTCGTCGAAGAGGTCCTTCCGGTAGAGCAGCACCTTGCCCAGCGCGCCGCCGTAGGGCACCGCATAGACGCGCTTCTCGCCGTCGGGGCCCTTGCGGCGGATGACCGGCCAGATCTTCGGATGAATGCGAAAGTCCAGTTCCGCCTGCGTCAGGCTGGTCAAGTAACCGTCCGCCGGCTGATCCAGAGGATAGAGAAAGCCCTGCCCAATATAGGTATCGGACTTGCGGAAGTTGACATACATCACGTCCGGCGCCACGCCCCCCGCGATCGCCAGCAGGTCGGTCTCCACCCCCTCGACGCTGATCCCGGAGAAGGGCTGCAAGTCGACCTCGACCCGGTCCCAATTATGCCGCCCATAACGGCCCGGATCGGCCTGCGCGCGGGCCTTGAGGCGTTCGGCAAAAACTGCCGGAAACCGGCGGGTGAACTCCTTCACCCCCGCAGACTCCGCCCGGGTGTAGGTGTCCGTCCGGCTCGGGTCTGGCATTTCCCACAGGGTCACATGGACGATCGTCCGGCCGGGGGCGTCCTCGATCCAGCCGGCGCCCACCCTCGAAGCCGCCAGCGCCAGAAACATGCCCAGCAGCGCCCTGAGGCGATAGCTGGAGCGTTGCCGGACAGAGCGACCGACACAGGACTCAGGGACTAGCGTCGCTTCACTCATGTGTTACCCATGGTCCTATGGGAGGAATGGGAATCATAGGAAGCATGGGGCGGCGCGGCGCCGGCTGGGCTTTGCGCCTCAGGTTCCCGCCGCCCTCCAGAACTCCCATCCGTCCTATCCTTCCCATTCATCCCATCCCTGTACTCCAGCCGGGCGCGGGTCATGCGTTCCCGCAGGCCGCCCTGCTTGATGAAGTCCTGTTCGAGCCGTCCGAGCTGCTGGTCGACCAGGTAGTTGGCCTGGTGGATCAGACAGATAGCGATGTTGGCAAGCACCACCGGCGGCCGGGTCTCGACAAACTCGCGGTAGAGTTCGTAGGTCTGCGGCGTCTTACGGCCAAGCTTACGGACGTACTGCGCCTCGCGGGAGTCCTTGTCCCAGATTGGCAGATCGCGGGCCCGGAGGTAGTCGAGGTAATCATCCAGTAACTCCTCCAGGCTGGCCCGTGCCACCCCCGTCAGCTTGATCTCCATCTCCTTGGAGGTTGGCGCTGCCTTGCTACCCTCGAGAATGTTCTTCTTGCCCGAGCGCGCCGACTGGATCATCTGGTCCACGGTGCGGTCGCTCCGATCCAGGTACTTGTGAGCAAAGCGAAAGGTGAGGTCGTAGACCACCTCCGCCTTCTGGAACGACAACAGGGTTCGGTAGTCCCCGCGCGGCGAGATAATGGGATGCGGGTCTGGGGGAGGATGGGGAGGCCCGGGGCTATGGCCGGGCCCATTGCTCCTATTCCTCCCATCATTCCCATTCTTCTCATTGCCACTCATATCGGTCCTTGATTCGGGGCCTGGGTCAATGAGGAGCAGGTGGCTGGGCTTCGGCCCCGGTGCCTGGCGCTGGCGGCGGCTTGGCCTTCGGCGCCGTCATGGACATCGGGGGAAGCTCCACCGGCAGCGCCCGTCCACTCCGCACCGCCGCGGCCAGCGCCCGCGGCGAAACCCGAATCCGGTCGCTGGCAAACTCCGGCAGCGAAAACGCTTGCAGGCAGCGGTCGTAGTATGCCGGGTCCGCCTGCGGCAGGACGAAGGGCTCACCCACCTTCCCCTCCGCGTCGACATGCGCCAGGTAAACTCGGGTGAAGACGCCGTCGTGACGTTTGCTGCTGAAGGCAAACCAGCGGCTGTTGCTTGACCACGAGTGCCAGGATTCCTACTGGTCACTGTTCAGTTCCAGGCGCCGGTGCGTTCCCGTCGCCAGGTTCAGCAAATACAGGTCACTGGAGGGCTGGTAGATGGGGAAGCAGCCATAGTCGCACATGCAAAACAGCACAAACCTGCCGTCGGGACTGGGCCGCGGCAGCAGGATACTCTTCCCGGTCTCCTCGGCGGACACAACCACCTGCGGCTCGCCGAACTTCCCGCTCTCCAGGTCGAAACTAACCTTCACCAGGCTGTAGCGCAGCTCGCTGTAGCCCGGCGGCGGAACCCGCTTGCGATCGGTCCAGGTGATCGGCGCCCGGCAGAAGTACAGCTCCTTGCCGTCCGCGGACCAGGCCGGATAGGTCTCGAGATAGTCGGGAGCCGCGATCCCCGGCGCGGTCACCACGCGGTTTCCTCCGGAGTAGTAGACCGCCAGATCCGAGTCCAGGTCGCAGACATCCCGCACCTCATTGCCACCCTCGTGAAAGAACAGGTTGACCTGGTTCAGAGAGTAGGCCGCAGCCTTGCCGCTCGGATGCCAGGAGGTGTACCCCCACTTGGTAGCGAGCTTGGTCACCTCGCCGTTCCGGCACACCAGCGTGGCACTGCCGTGTTCCTGACTGCGAGTGCCCACCGCCATCGTGGCGGGATTGGCGTTGGCAAAGCAATGGCAGTTCGTGCAGCCCCGGGAGAAGTCTTTGCCATGAATCACGACCTCTTCATCCCAGCCGGTCAACTCGCGCTGATAGATCCCCACGTCGAACCAGAGATTGTAGAGCGGATGGATACGCCGGTAGGCCAGGTACGGATCGACGGGGTCGGCCGACACCTGCAGGGAAACCGGAGCGAACCCCCGCCGCGTTCCCTCGGCATCCTGGACCCCGATCAAAAGAGTCAGCTCGCCCCCGCCGACCACCCCCCGCAGAAGAGGCCTCCACGACCGCAAGGGAATCTGCATCCGTGGGTCTTTGCCCGCCGTCTCATAGCGTCCCCCCGAACTCGACTCGATCCGCAAAGAGTACCACACGCCCGGCTCGTCCACCACAAACGTCATGGGGCAGATATTCGGGGGGATGGTCACGCCGTGCAGCGCGGGGTGCAGGCGTGGCTGCCGCTCCACCTGCGTCTGCTGCTGCCCCGCCGGTGGCGCCACCGGCCCGGAGCAGGATACGGTCCACAACAATACCCCGATGGCAGCGGCTCGCGCTCCACCCCAGAGCCATGCACAGGTTGTTTGGTGCGGTTGTATCATGCTGCTAAGCTTGTGGTTACAACGCTCTATCCAGCGCTGGCCTGGACTCCGCCTATACGGGCTCACTCCGCTGGCCGAAACACGTAATAGTGAAAGTATGTATTGCTGAAGGCGCCCGCCGCAGCCATCGCCCGGCTCGGGTCCGGCTGGTTCCCCAGCGGAGCCAAGACGGCAACAAACTGCTTGAATTGCGCCCGGGCCTCGGAACTCACCTGAGAACTCCACCGCGGGACATCCCTGCGGGTCTGGGCCTCTTGCAGCAGCACCGCTTCCTGGTAATGCCGGGGCAGAGCCGGAGAGCCGAAGGCCTCCGTGCGAGGCAGGGGCCCGGACGAAGCCCTCCAGGTTACGCGCAATCAGGTACTGCGCCATCAGGTACTCGAAGGCCATCCGATTCCGGGGGTTTTCCTCAAGTTGGCCAAGGCAGTGTTCCTCCAGCGTCCACCTCGCCACGTTGCCGTCCGGGCGTGAGGGCAGGTTCGCCCGCAGGCGAGAGACCTCTTCTCCGTCCAGGAGTTCATCGGGAGAGCGGGCCAGGGTTGCCAACCTGGCTTTCGCCCAGCTTCGCGCCACCGGGTCCTGGCAGAGTGCCTGCAGAAGGATGCTGGCCGCCTCGGGACGGCGCTTCACCAGATTCACCAGGACGAGCTGCTTCAGAATGCTGGGGTGAGGGCCATAGACCTCCAAGGCTTCATGAGCCACGTGCTCCGCCTCGTTGACCAGGCCCATCTCCAGGTTGGCAGGCCCAATGTAGAATACCGTCTTCGGCCGTTCCGAGTAATAGTAGCCGTTCGCACAACTGGCAAAGGCCGTACCCAGGTTCAGGCTCAACGGACGCTGAGGAAACGCGAACAGCGAGTCTCCCATCTTGCCGGTGTGGTAGAGCGCCAGATCGACCGCGTACGATACATCCAGGGTGAAGCGGTCCCTGGGCAGCTTCGACGCCTCCGCCAGAACGCGGCCCCACTCGCCAGAACGGCAATGCTTCATCACCGCCAGCCGTCGGGCGCTGCCCGGAGACCAGGCGGCACCTACCAGCACCACCACGGCACAGCTCCCGACCAACACCCGCCAACCCGGCGAGAGCCTGCCCCAGCCAAAACGTTGAGCCAGGCCTGACCGTCTTGCGACGCCACTCTCGGCCGCGGCGTGGTCCCGCTTCAGGAAAAGCATAGAGGCAGGGACGACCGCCAGCCCGTAAAGCAGGAAAAGGGCGAAGTCACCCTCCGGCCGGGACGCATCGCTGTAGGGCAGCAGGCGCGTTGTTGCCTCCTGCAGCGGCAGGCCGAGATACAGGCATCCGAGAGCAACCGGGAGGAGGAGACCGCAGAGCAAGAGCAGCGCCGATAGCCACGCCTGCCGCCGCCGCTGATACTCGACCGCCGAGATCGACAGGACGCACACGTAGGCGGGGCCGGCGCACAGCCAGTAGCCCAACCCCACCAACCCGAGCGCGATGCCGACCCGGCGCCCCGACCTCAGAGAGCCGATCCAAGGGTGGGCATACGCCGCCGCGCCCAGCACCGCCAGCGTCAGGGCCGTGATGCTGTCCAGGCTAAACCCGTACCGCGTCCAAACCAGAACGCTGGCCAGAACCGGAAGCATACCCCATCCGAGGGCCCGCTTCCCCGCGGCATGGCGCAGGTACAAGCCGTAGCCCCACCCCAGCCCCACTGCCAGCGCTGTGAACACCCCAGCGCCAAGCCAGCGGTTCGCACACGCCTGAGCCAGGTAGGCGGCCGCGTACTGGCTTGCCCCGCCGGGTCGAGAGAGGAAAGGCCGCAGGAATTCCAGCCCATAGTGAAAGGCCGGAAAGTAGGTGCCATGCTCGTAAAAAACCGAGGGATCCACCCGCGCGCCCAGGTAGACACACACGGCCACCGCCCCGGCCAGCGCCTGCAAGAACGGATTCGCGGTCACCCTTGTCAACCACTTGCTCACGCGCTCGCCTCACCCCATCCGAGGGACCTGCGTAACCACGGGACGCTCGCATTCTCGCTGGGCGCACAAGAGTATCGCAGCGGCGGTCGCTTTGCAAGGATCTAAGAGGCCAACTCCAAGAGCGCCCGCGACTCCGAGACGAGCACCTGTCCAGCCCATTGTGCTCGCTTCACCCTGGGGCAAGACGGCGGCGCGCAGACTCGACGGGGTACCTTTGCAGCGTCATGAGCGCGGCCAAGTGGCGGAGGGGGTGGGATTTGAACCCACGGTCGGGCAAGCCCGACGACGGTTTTCAGGACCGGAGCAAAACTAGGTATGCTTTTGCATAGAGCTGCAAATAGGATACTTACAGAAATCACGCTGGGCTGAGTTTTGCACCCATTTGTACGGTTTTGGCTACCCATGGCGAGCACAACATCTGGCCGCAGTGTCGCTCATGCTGGAGTAGCTATGGTTGTGGTTGGCTCTGAGCATGGCCGCGTCGGTTAGTCGCCGGGGTCACCGCCGATAGGGTCGTCGTGATCTCCATGGTGCTCATGCCCATGCCGATTTTCACGAGGTGCTACCGCCCCGCAGATTGAGATCCCGCTCGAACCCGCCGACCACGCGCAAGACCTCATCGAAAGCCGGCACGTCGCCCGCGAACATCTCCCGGCTCATGGACTCGTAGTCGTGCCGCCATTCCGGGAGTTGTGCCTCCAAGGGCACCAAGCGGAGCCTGCCCGCCTGCAGGCTGGAGTAGTCCATCCAGGACCAGTTGAAGAAGACTTCGCGGTGCGTCGCGACCCGCTCGAACAGGCCAGGACTCGCCACGGCTCGCGCGGCCACACCCTTAGTGATCAGACACCAGAGGTCGTAGTAGTGGCGGGCCAGCCGCGCCTTACGGGCTCTGCCTGCCGGGCGGTAGGTCTCCTCGTGCAGCAGCATCGCCTTCTCCCAGAACGTTCGCTCAGGGGCCAGGGCGCGAACCTGCACGTCACTTGGCCCCAGGAGGGCGGGGAAGGCGTCGGCCAGGTACGGTCGGATCACAGGACTCTCCGCGGGCTCCGTGTCCGACCGCGCCCCCATCTCTATCTTGACTAGCGGCCGGACGTAGCCCGTTGCGACCGCCATGACGCTGGGGTACTGGAAAAGCAGCGTCTGCTGGTCCGGGTCCTCGTCCGCTGTCGCCGGTGCGAGGTCCCAGGCCAACCTGGTCGGCAGGATCTGCCGAAAGCGGGCTCGCAGAGCTGGCAGCATCTCGGCATGGATGCGTCTCTGGCACTCAGCTTTCAGCGCCTCCAGACGGACCTTACGCTGCTTTCTGCTGGACGCCGCCTCGGGGCTCTCGATACCGCCAAAACCGAGGACGTCGCGGTCGATGACGATGTCGATGTCCTCGGAGAAGCGGGCGATAAGGTCCCACGCCTTGGACAGCGACGTGCCACCCTTGAAGGTCAGGTGAGGACCCCACCCAGGCAGGCCGAACAGCTCCCGCAGGGTCCAGCAGACCCAGAAGTCCTTCTCGATGCTGACGGGCGCCAGGCTGAGACGTACGTGCGCCTCTTCGCAGAGGGCACGGCGGCGTTCATCGGGCAGCTCTAGAAAAGGGTCCATGTTAGGGCTTGTCCTCCGCAACCTTGCGCATGATCTCGGCGATCCACGCCGGGGCGAGGCGGAGGTCCTTCAGCAGTTGGTGCTTGTCCGCGGCGCTCAGACGACCCCGCAGGATGCGCACCATCTGGGCATCGACGTGGCGTTGGCTGATCCAGCGCAGTGCCTGGATCACCGTGCCACTGACGCGGCCCGCTGTGGCCATGTTGCGCGGGGTCGTGCGCTTGAAGGTTATCTGCTGCTTGCCGAGAACCACCTTGCGGGTAGGCCCGTCGGTCAGTAGCACGACTCGCATGGGCACCTGATCGGATAGGCCGAGAAGGTTTGCGGCATACGCCCCCGAGGGCTGCAGGCGAGCAGCATCCCGTCCGGCCACGGCCTCCGCGATGCGGTCCACGGAAGGACTCAGAGTGCCGAGCAGCGGATCCTGCTTGGGATAGTCATAGAGGCCGCGGGCGAACTGACGGATAGTGCCTGCGTGCGTATGCCGCATGAGAGCCAGCCCCACCGCCGTACGGCTACCGAGGTCCTGGAACTGGGCGGGCGTGAATGCCCAGCCTCGCCCATGGCGGCGGATACGGCGCATGATAGCGCTATCAATAGACTGTGCGTGTTTACCCATAACTTTTGAAACAAACCACTATATTGATTTGTTCCACAATAACCCCGTCCTATAGGGTATTCAAACTGCGCTCAGAGTTGCGGGCGTAGGTCAGTTCCGTAGGGGTTTGCTGGTATGAGAACCGCAGAATGTCGAATGACCAAAGACCCATGACGAATGGCAGAATCCCCTGCCG
>CAIZKT010000459.1:0-10488 GCA_903933565.1 uncultured Victivallales bacterium
CCCAGATACGGCGGAAGCCCCAGCAGAGCCGGTGCGGACCGCCGGCTCCAGGCGTCGCGTGGTTTCCCTGGAGCCCGCGATGCCCAGCCCGTTGCGGGCGGGTTCGCGGTATCCGGCCGTCTGTCAAACCCCAGATACGGCGGAAGCACCGGCAGAGCCGGTGCGGACCGCCGACTCCAGGCGTCGCGTGGTTTCCCTGGAGCCCGCGATGCCCAGCCCGTTCCGGGCGGGTTCGCGGTATCCGGCCGTCCCCTGGAGCCCGCGATGCCCAGCCCGTTTCGGGCGGGCGTTCCGCCTCAGTTGATCGGCGGCGGGTCGTCGTCCTCACCGCTGCCCGAGAAGAGTCGGTTGTGGGAGGTGCCGCCGCGGGGCGCGACGCTGCCATCGGGGTTGACGTGGTAGCCGAGTTCGCCCACCGTCAACGACTCCACGTGTCCGTCGCAGAAGCTCACGTTGGCCCGCTCGCGATGGCGCGCGTCGGGAGCGCTGCGGTGTGGGTCACTGCGATTGCTATCGTCACAGTACTCCGAGTTTGCGGCCAAGAGACGAGGGGGATCCAAAGCCCAGCCGTGATTGCCGACGGCCGTGGTGTCCCCGCTGCCACTCACGCGGTAGGCGGTGCGCGCAGACAAGGGCTTGCCGGCCGCCGTGCCCAGACAGTCAGCCGCCAGCACGGTCCGCGACCCGACCAGCCGGTCGAAGCGCACCGGGAAGTTGATGAAGCGCCCGCTCGCCTGCTTGCGGGAGTTGCCCAGGAACTGGAAGTTGTAGCCGTAGGGGTAGTTGCGGTTGTTGGTCCAGTCCGCTACCTCTGGGCATAGAAAAACCGGGTTGTCCACGCACTTGGTGTTATCTTCGGCTGAATTGGGGCTGGGTTGGTTGAACGCATAGAAGCCGGCGGAGGCGCCCATGGTGACAAACCAGCGCGGCCGATAGTGCAGGCCATTGCCCACAAAGTAGGTGTTGCTACTCCCTGCCACAGAGGGCATGCGACCCGGGAGACAATACCCGTCGGCGTCGTCGGCATACAGAGTGAAGCCGATGGCCAGTTGCCGCAGGTTGCCGGCGCAGGCAATACGGCGGGCTACCTGCTTCGCCGACAGCAGGGCCGGCAGCAGCAGCGCCGCCAGGATGGCGATGATGGCGATGACCACGAGCAGCTCGATCAAGGTGAAGTCGAGTCGTCTCATGCAGCAATCCCGTCGCGGTGTCCGTATCGTGTGCATCTACATCCGGGCATTGCAGGCGCCATGCCAACGCTGCGGTTGAGCAGACGAAATCGCAGTAGAGCACCAGGTTAGTGCCACGGCGGAAGGGCGGGATAGGGGACGTCGGCGAGACGTCGTGGCCAGGCGGTGCCCACGGACGATGCAGGCGCTGCACCGAGATGGTGCAGGGACGGCGGCCTGGCCCCGGCCGCCCGCCAGGTCACGACTTGGCCTCCAACTCGATACCAAGCTCCCGCAGGCGTCGGCGCAGGGTATTGCGATGCAAGCCGAGCCGGTCGCTGGCGGCGACCTGGTTACCGTCCGTCTCGGCCAGAGCGCGGCGGATGAGATAGCGCTCGAGGGTGTCCAGGGCACGGCCGTAGACGCCGGGAGTGCCCCACTGGGCAGCCGCGGCCAGCGCGGCCAGGGCAGGGACCGTCGGGCTCGGGACACCGGCTCCCGGCTCCGGGCTCCGGTCGGCGCTGAGGGCGGCCGGGAGATGGGTCGGCAAGATGAGTCCACCGCCGCAGACAGCCACGGCGTGCTGCAGCACGTTGCGGAGTTCGCGGACGTTGCCCGGCCAGTTCCACGCCACCAGCAACGCCTCTGCCTCCGGGGTCATCAGACCGCTTCCTGTCGGCGCCAGCAGCGCCAGCAAATGCCGGGCCGTGGGCAGGATATCCTCCCGGCGATCGGCCAGGCGCGGCATGCGTATCTCGGTGACTGCCAGGCGATAGTAGAGGTCGGCGCGGAAGGTTCCGGAGCTCACGGCGGCGGCCAGGTCGCGGTTCGTTGCCGTCAGGATGCGCAGGTTGAGTCGTCGTGACTGCAGTGAGCCCAAGCGCTCGACCGCCTGATCATCGAGGAAGCGCAGCAGTTTGACTTGGGCCAAGGCGGGGAGCTCGCCAACTTCATCCAGGAAGACACTGCCGCCATCGGCCACTTCCAGGCGCCCCGGCTTGTCGGCTACGGCGCCGCTGAAGGCGCCCTTGGCGTGACCGAACAGCTCGCTTTCCACCAGCGCTTCCGGTAGTGCCCCGCAGTTGACCGCGACAAAAGGCCCTGAGCGGCGGCTGCCACGCTCGTGGATGGCGCGGGCAGCGAGGTCCTTACCCGTCCCGGTCTCGCCCGTGATCAGCACCGGCGCGCCGCTGTGGGCGGCCCAGGCAATCTGGGTGTAGACGCGCTGCATGGCGGCCGAGGCCCCGACCAGCGCCGTGGCCGCGGGCGGCGCGGCTGGATTGGGTGCTCCGGCGGCCGGACGCGACTGCAGGGCGCGCTCGACGGCCGCAGTCACCAGGTCGAGATCCAGCGGTTTGATCAGGTAGTCGAACGCCTTGCCGGCGATCGCTCGGGTGGCCGTATCCAGGGTGCCGAAGGCCGTGATGACCAGCACGGGCGTGCCGGGGGCCGCGGCGCGGAGGTCGTCGAGCAGGCTCAGCCCATCGCCGTCCGGCAGGCAGACATCCACCACGGTCAGGTCAGGCGGCTCGGCGCGGCAGAGCTCCAAACCGCGCCGAGCCGTCGGCGCCACGCTGACACGCAGGCCGCGCGCCTCGAAGTGGCGGCGGAAAGCGTAGCAGATGGACTCCTCGTCATCGATTACCAGCAGATGAGCCATGGTTACACCTTGGACGTGCTACAATAGGTGACCAGCAGAGCTTGTACAGCGGGAGCTTGAGCGTGCGTCAACTCTCTATCCGAACCCAAATGCTCCTGGCGCTGAACGGCACCACTCTAGTGTTGGGCTTGGCGGCGGGCTGGGTCAGCCTACACCTGGTCAACCGCGCCGCCGAACGTCGCGCCGTGCAGGAGCCAGCCCGCAATACGGCCCGGCTGATTGCGGCCTTACGTCTGCCGCTGACGGGACGCCTGGCGCACGACCTCCAACGTCTGACCGGCTGTGAGACCGCGTTCGTCACCGCCACCGGCACCCTCGTCGCCAGCACGCTCCCCGAGCTTTCGGCCAGCGCCGCGAACGAGGCGCGGCCGGATGCCGGCAAGCCAACCCGCATCAGCGCGAGTGGCCGGCGATACGTAGCGGGAGTCTGCGACATTCCCGGCGCCCGACCGCCGGCGCGGGTCATCCTGCTGGCGTCGGCTGAGGTGCTCACGGCCGAAGGCCACCGCGTCGGCTGGCGCATCGCCTGGGCGACCTTGGCCGTAGTCCTGCTCACCACCGTCGCCGGCATCGGGTTGGCGCAGGGCGTGACCCGGTCGCTGCGCCGACTCGCGGCGCAGGCCGCCAGCATGACCGCGAGCCTGACGGCTTCGGCTGGGCCAGCGTCTCAGGCCGTGACGCATCCGGCCGGCCAGGGCCGCCCCAGGCGCTTCGCCGAAAGCGGCGCGCCGACCGAGGTCACCTCCCTGGCGCGATCCTTCAACCAGTTGCTTTCCCGCCTGGAAAGCGCGCGGCAGGACCTCGAGCATGCAGCCCGTCTGGCTGCCGTCGGCCAACTGGCCAGCGCCGTAGTTCACGAACTCCGCAATCCCCTCTGCGGCATTGCCATGAATGCCCGCATCCTCGCCGATGAGGCCGCCTGCCGCGGCGAGCGCGACCCCAGTCTGGACCTGATCGCCCGCGAGGTTGAACGCATGGACCTGTACCTGGGGGAACTGCTGCTCCTGGCCCGCCCCTCGGACGCCTCGGCAGCCAGAGCGGCAACCCCTGCGGGCCGTCCTGCCACCAGTCTGCGAGCTGCGGTCGGGTCGGTCTCAGTGCTGCTTGCCGGCCGCTGTCGACACGCCGGGGTCGAGTGGATTAACCGCTTGCCTGACCCGGACCTGCCCGTGGCCATGCCTGACGTCGCCCTGCGGCAGGTTCTGCTCAACCTGGCCCTGAATGCTCTGGACGCTATGCCGAACGGCGGGCGGGTCGCCGTCGCGGCCGATGCGTGTGGCGAAGGCTGGCTACGAATCAGCGTATCTGACACCGGTAGCGGCCTGCAGCCCACGCCCGGCCAGGATATCTTCGCCCCCTTTGTCAGTACCAAGCCGGGCGGGAGTGGGCTGGGTCTGTATGTCTCGCGCCAGATGGTTGAGCGCAGCGGCGGTCGCATCGGCTTCGCCCCAGCAGCACCCCAGGGGACGACGTTCTGGGTCGAACTACCGCAGGTCGGCAGGCAAAGGACAAGCGCACCCGAGGTGGCGGATTGCGACTCTAAGTGCCCCTAAGAGGAGAGCCATTCCAATGTCAGCAAAGACTCAAGGTCGGCACGAACTCTGGCCCTGGCGCGGGGTCGGCCTCGCCGTTGTCCTCGCCCTCCTTGCCATGCCCGTCCTGACGACCTGCGCTCGCGGCGACAGCGACTGCGGCCCCGTGGGCTTCCTCACCGAGGAGATACTCGACATCGATGTCGACCTGGCAGACGACCTGACGGAGGCGAGCGGCATGAGCGTCGTCGCGCTTCTGCTGCTAGGCAACGCCTGGGTCGTATTCGGTCTGTGGTTGCGGGCGGCCGCTCGCGTCGGCCTGGTGGCGGCTCGCCCTCTGGTGTGGCTGACGCACCTGTATCGGGTCCCAGGGAAGTACCAGACACCGGTCCACTGCACCCTCAACCTTCTGGCGCTCGCAACGGCGTGCCTGCACCTGGTCGCGGTCGACGAGCAAGGCTCGGTGCTGCTCCTGGCGGCCCTAGGGCTCATGGCCATGCTGGGGGCGTCTGGCCTGTTGCTGGTGGCCAAACCGCGGCTTGGGCTCCGGCGGGCAGCATCTCGCTTCCATCGTCACCCCGTGACGCTCGGGGTGCTGGCACTGCTTATCGTGGTCGGGCATTGGGCGGCCGACTGAAGGCAAGCGGCTTCGTAGAGGGGAAGGGCTTCGCCGGGGGCGGTGACGCACATTGCGAGGTCTCCCAGCAGGCCGTCGCGAACCCCATATATCCACCCGTGCAGCGCCAGCTTCTGCCCGCGCGCCCAGGCATCCCGCACCACCGTCGTCTCGCTGAGGTTACGGACCTGTTCGATGACGTTCAGTTCACACAGCCGCTCGTGGCGCAGCTCCTCGGTCGGGCACTCCGCAATCCGGGCGCGATGCGTGGTGAGGACGTCCTGCACATGGCGAAGCCAATTGTCGACGAGGCCAAAGCGCTCGCCGCGCAGAGCCGCCAGCACCCCCCCACAGCCGTAGTGACCGCAGACGATGACGTGCTGGACTCGGAGCACGTCGACCGCGTACTGGATCACAGACAGGCAGTTGAGGTCCGTATGCACCACCAGATTGCTGACATTCCGGTGGACGAACAACTCGCCCGGCAAGAGCCCAACGATCTGGTTCGCCGGCACGCGGCTGTCCGAGCAGCCGATCCAGAGGTACTGGGGCGCCTGCTGACGCGACAGGCGTAGGAAGAACTCAGGGTCTCGCTCAACGATGGCGGCGGCCCAAGCGCGGTTGCTGGCAAAGAGATTCTCTAGGACTCGCATTCTGGCTTCGCCTCAAGTCGCGCTGGTGGCGTGGTCGGCACTCCTTGCCAAGACCGAAGAGGCTTCGCCGCTGGCGAGCTGTTCCAGCCGACGGGCGCTATCCTCCAGCGGCTTGAGGGACACGTCTGCCCCGGAATGCCGTTCGTAGTAACCGAACGGATTGTCAAGATCCCGGATCAGCATTAGGAGGAAAATCATCAGATACGAGATGACAATGACGAAGAACAACGACTCGTAGAAGGGCTCGATCTTGGCCAGGATGAGCCCGATGCAGAGCAGGATCGTGGTGATGTCGGCAAGCAAATAGCCCGCGGAGATGAAGGAGGTCTCCCGAATGGTGTGGATGCGTATGAGAGTGCGCCGGAGATTGCTCTGTTCCTGCTTCAAGCGCGCCACCAGAGTCGCCTGCGTCCAGGGCTCCAGCCCGGCAAACAGAGGGGTCAACTCGTTCAGGTGTTCCAGCAGCTCTGAGGTGCGGTGTTTCTTGTGGAACCAATCCAGGACGTCCTGGCCCAATTGCGCCAGATGGATCAGGCAGGGGCCGACCTGAGCGTCAGGCTTGGCGCAGCGGATGCCGCGTACTTCCTGCGCCAGATTCTCCAGGCAGGCGCTCAACTCGCCCGGGAGGCGCTCGCTTTCTTTATAGTCCGACAGCACGCCGCTGAGCAGAAAGCCCATCAGGAAGACGTTGGCCGCCACGATCCCGGAGAACAGCGGGTTGATCGAGATGACCTCCCAGCCGAGGAAATGGACGAGGAGCTTTGCCCCGACCACCACCGCCACGATGGCGCCAGCGCGAAGCAGCAGACGGTGTTGGTTGCGGATGGCGATCATGGTCCCTTTCACGGAGGCCGCGGCGCGAGCCGTCGTTCCTCATGCCTGGCGACGGTTCAGGCTGGCACGCCACAGCTTGAGCAGTTCGAACCAGCCGATACTGACGGCGCCAGCGCCGACGCAGATGGCCAGGTCCATGGGGTGCAGAACCCCGAAGTGGAAGAGATTGCGCAGGAACGGCACGTACAGGATCAGCCCCATGCCCAGCGTCGCCCCGCCCACGACCCACCAGAGGGCGCCGTTCGGTTCGCGGAACATCGAGAAGATGGTCCGGGTCCAGGAGCGGTTGGTCAGGATGAGGCAGAGGTTGGCCACGACCAGGGTGGTGAAGGCCAGGGCCCGCCGTGTGTTTTCATCCACGTTCCCCATTCGGCCGGCCACCACGAAGACACCCAGGATGATGGCCAGCACCGAGGCGCCCTGCAGCAGGCTCGTGGCAATGCTTCGCAGGCTGTAGAGCCGGTCGGTCGGGTTGCGCGGCGGACGGGTCATGACATTGCGCTCCGCGCTCTCGGCCTCGAAGATCACCGAACAGGCCGGGTCGATGATAAGCTCCAGAAAAACCACATGCACCGGGAGCAGAAGCAGCGGCCAGTCCTTGAAGAAGACCGGAATCATCGAGAGGCCGGCAATGGGAACGTGAACGGCAAAGATATACGACACCGCCTTCTTGATGTTGTCGAAGATGCGGCGCCCCATCTTCACGGCCTGGACGATCGAGGAGAAGTCGTCGTCCAGCAGGACCAGGGCGGAGGCCTCGCGGGCCACGTCGGTGCCGCGACCGCCCATGGCGATGCCAATGTGCGCCGCTTTGAGGGCCGGGGCATCGTTCACGCCGTCGCCGGTCATGGCCACGATTTCGCGGTTGGCCTTGAGGGCATTGACGAGGCGGAGTTTCTGTTCCGGGACGACACGAGCAAAGATGTTCACGGACGGGATGCGGCGGGTCAGATCCTCGTCGCTCATCGCATCCAGTTCCGGGCCGGTGATGACCTGGTCCGGATGCGCCAGGCCGATCTGCCGTGCAATGCTCTGGGCCGTACCGGGGTAGTCACCCGTGATCATAATGACGCGGAGACCGGCGGTATAGCATTCGGCGATCGCGGCCGGCACCGTCGGCCGGACGGGATCGGCGAGGCCAATCAGACCGAGGAAGTCGAAGGCGAAATCGTGCTGCGCGTGCGGCAGGTCCTGGGCGCGGAAGCAGGCCCGGGCGGCGCCGAGCACACGCAGGCCAGCGCCGGCCATGGCCTTGACCTGCCCGGCCAAATCCTCTTGTTGGGACGCGCTAAGGTGGCAAAGATCGGCGATCGCCTCGGGGGCCCCCTTGGCCGCAATTTCGAAGGCGCTGCCGTCCGGGGAACGCCAGACATGGGACAACGCCAGGAGTTCGGGCGAGAGCGGGTACTCTCGCACCAGCGTCCAGTTCTCGTGGAGGTGCTCGGTGCTGGCGAGGAAGCGATCCCCGAGCTGCCGCAAGGCCTTTTCCATGGGATCGAAGGGGTCGCGTTTGCAGGCCAGGATGCCGTATTCCAACAGGGGATGGAAGGTTTCAGGGAACGGGGTTCCGGCGGGGCTGTCCGCGGCGAACGTTTCGCCGGCGGCCCACAGTCGGCTGACCGACATCTGGTTCAGGGTCAGAGTGCCGGTCTTGTCGGTGCAGAGGACGGTCGCGGCGCCGAGGGTCTCCACGGCCGGCATGCGGCGCGTCAGCACGCGGTTCTGGGAAATCCGCCAAGCGCCGAGCGCCAGGAAGATGGTGAGGACGACCGGGAACTCCTCCGGGAGGGTGGCCATGGCCATGGTGATGCCGGCCAGCAGTCCCTGCTCCCAGACTTCGCGGGTGTTGCCGCGCGTCAGACCGTAGACCACGATCACCACCGCGCAGAGGGAGAGGCCAACGACGGCGAGGTTGCGCACCAGCCGCCCGGTCTCCCGTTGCAGCAGGGTGCTCTCCGTCGCGACGCCTTGCAGCGCCTTGCCGATCTTGCCGAGTTCCGTGCGCGGCCCGGTTGCCAGGACTTCGGCGACGCCCTGACCGCTGGTGATGAGCGTACCGGAGAAGACAAAGGGCAGATCGTCCCCCCCGGGCTTGCCGACCGTCTCGGCCGTCGCCGAGGCGGCTTTGCGGACGGGGACGGATTCGCCGGTGAGGAGTGATTCGTCCGCGGCGAGGTTCATGACGTAGCGCAGCGCCGCATCGGCCGGCACCCGGTCCCCCTCGACCAGCACGATGAAATCGCCGCGCGCCACTTCGCGTCCAACGAGGCGCCGCTGCTGGCCGTCGCGAATCACCAGCGCCCGTGGGCTGGACAGGTCGCGGAGGGCCTCCAGGGCCCGTTCGGTGCGACGCTCCTGGACGATGGTGATGCCCATCACCACGAAGACGAAACCGAGGAGCATGGCCGCGTCCGTCGGTTCGCCCATCATCAGGTAGAGCAAGCCGCAGGCGACCAGCATCAGGAACATCGGCTCCCGCGCGACCTCGACAGCGATGGCCAGGACGCCGCGCTGGCCGCTGGCGGGGAGTTCGTTGTAGCCTTCGGTCTCGAGGCGACGCGTCGCCTCGGCCTCGGTCAGACCGGAAATCGTACGGACGTCAAAGGTGGGTGACATGAGCCTATTCGTGTCCTCTCAATGCTTGCCTATGGCCGGGCCGCCTAGCTCTGCCCCATCTCCCCCGGGGGAGCGGCCCGAGGCGTGGGCCTCAGCGTCGCCCGTCAGACGCTCGTCTCTAGCGGTCAGCACGCTGATCACGTAGTAGCCGATGGGCACGCCGACCACCATCCCCCACATGCCGAAGAAGCGCTCGCCGATGAGGAGTAAGATCAAGACCAGGATCGGATGCACGTGCAGGGCGTCGCCGGTGATCTTCGGGTTGAGCACGTAGGCCTCCAAGGCGTGAATCGCGACGATGAACCCCACCAGCTTCAGGACCAGTGGCAGTCCGCCGGCCTGGGCGCCAAAGAGCAGGATCGGGATGGAACTCAGGAATGACCCGGCGACGGGAACAAAGCCACAGAGGAAGACGAGGGTCGAGAGCAAGGCGATGCTCGGCATCCCGAAGAACCAGAGCGCGACCGCGGTCAGGATGGTGTTGACGGTAGCGATGATGGCCTGGGCGCGGAAGGCCTTGCCCAAGACCTCGGCGAAGGCCAGAAGGTGCGGCGCGGCACCCACGTAAAAGGTCCGGATCCGGCTGCTCTCCAGCTCCCTCAGCTTGGCGCCGATGCGCTGCCAGTCCATGATCAGGATGAAGGAGAGGATGATGGCCAGAACCGAGAAGATCAGCACCTCCCAGCCGAGCTTGACGAGGTGCAGGACGCTGCTCAGTACGCGCGGCAGGGCGGCCTTGACGGCGCGCGCGGCTTCGCTCCGCAGGGCGTCCATCGACGCCGCATAGCGCTCTGAGCCGATGAAGGCTTCCGCCCGGTCCGCACCGATGATCGTGACCATCAGCCCCTCGACGACGCGGGTAACCACCTCGGTGGTCTGCTTCTCGCCGTCGCCGGCAAACTCGGTCAGAATCTGCCGCGTCTCGATGATCAGCTTGGGCCCGATCCAGGTGCCTACCGCGGCTAACAGGCTCACAAACAGCACAAAGACGAAGACGGCAGCCAGCCGGTAATTCAGGTGCAATCGCCTCACGCAGCGCTGCACCGCACCCCGGGTAATGTAGGTGATCAGGAAGGTCTCGAAGATCAACAGGAAGAAGGGTTTGAGCAGATAGAAGAGCCCGACGAGGATGGCCCACAGGAGCATCTTCTCCCAGTGGTTCTCGAAGAATCTCTTGATGCCGGAACCGTCAAGCACGGAACTCTCCTTCAGGGCCGCGGGAGGCCCCCAACCGACTTCCCAACGTTACTAAAGGACGAAGCGGGAGGCTGGCGGATTTGACCTGCGGCGGGCGCAAGTCAGCTCCGTCGGGGTTCGCTTGTCTGAGAACCGCAGAGGGTCGAGGGCCTGCCCGCCGTGGTGGGTCGAGAGACGAGGGGGGACGCAGTGTCCGAGTCCCCCCCGTCGA
>CAIZKT010000460.1:0-1610 GCA_903933565.1 uncultured Victivallales bacterium
CACGCAGCCGGCAAGTAAGGCTGGTGAAAAGAAACCCCGGGCAACCGGGGTTTTTTGTTTCCAGAGATAAGCGGCTAGCGGCTGGCGGTTAGCGGCAAGGAAAACCTCGCCCCAAAAGGAAACCGGATGATTGGCTGCGGTGTGTCTTTGGGTAGGGCTGACCGCCTCGGTCAGCCGCGGTTGAGCGAGGGCGCTCAACCCTACCCGGCCGCCGCAGGGTGGCCGGTGGTAGGGGCGTGGCTACGCCGCGCCCTCCGCAGAAGAAAGGACGACAAATTTCCTGAACCCGAGCCTGAACCTGATTACCCGCACCTGGCTCCTGATGGCCGAGACCTGAGACCTGAAAATCCATACCCCCAGCCAATCATCCGGTCTCCCTGCCTTGATGGCTCGTCCCAACCGCCAACCGCTTACTTAACCATCTTCTTCCATCCCTCCATCGTCTCCTTCAGCAATTCCTTGGGCTCCATCTTGATGCCATAGCCCTGGAAGCCGAAGGGGCCGCGGTAACCGGCGGCGCGGGCCTTGGCTACGAACGATCTGACGTCGTAGGTGCCCCGGCCAAGCGGCTGGATGAGCTTGTCCCAACCGAGATTCTGGGTGTCGCCGGTATCGGCGCCATTGATGGTAATGAAGTTCAGGCGCGGCAGGGCTTCCTTGATGAGCGGCTGCGGGTCGCGCTCGGAGCCTTCGACTTTCAGCCAGTGACAGAGATTGAAGGTCACGCCCAAGTTCGGGTCGTCGACCTTGGTGGCGACGCGCACGCAAGTCTCGAAGCGCGCGGCCCAGAAGCCGGCGTGCGGATAGAGCGAGATCTTCACGCCCTTGGTCCGGGCATAGGCGACCAGCTGACGCAGCTGCGGCACGACGACGGTGTCGCCGTATTCGGGCCCCATGGAAAGACCAAGCGGCAACGTGACCTTATTGATCGCCAGCCACAACGTGCCGCCGGTGCCGGCGAGTCCATCGACCGCCTGGGTGAGCTCGGCCGGTAACTGATTCTGGCCGGACGGAAAATCAGCGACGTGATAACCGTTGAAGTAGGCGAGACCCTTGGCCTGCAGCGCAGCGGCGTGGGCCTTGGCCGTCGCGGGCCGGCCACCGAGTCCCGCATAGCCGAGATCGGCCAGCACCTGCGCGCATTCCGTCGGCGCGAGCCGCGCGGCGTTGTCCATAGCGAAGAACACCGGCTGGTCCGCGGCGGAGAGCGCCGCGAGGGCGCAGAGATAAGCGAGGAGAGAACGCATGAGATTCAACGGAGGGTCACGCCGTGTGCGGCCAGCTCACGGAGGAAGTCCGGTGGCGACGGCGGACTGATGACGAAATTCTTGAACCAGCCGGTACGGCGGCGAAGTAGGATCAGCTTCTTGGGATCCAGAGTATTCGTCCAATGCTCGTTCCAGAAGCACCAGTCGTGTGCGGCCCACTCGATGTCGCTCAGCGCGACCTTGCGCGCGGTATATCCGTAGACCCGTACCCGCATGTGCCCGGCGTCCACCGTGAACGTCATGCCCCAGAAGATCGCATGGATCAGGAGGCCCGTGAACGCCAAGGACCCGAGCAGGGGCAGCAGATGCAGGAAGACCTCCATTTGACGTTAAAACGTAGGG
>CAIZKT010000461.1:0-2000 GCA_903933565.1 uncultured Victivallales bacterium
ACTCCCTTCGTCCACTCCCTTCGTCCACTCCCTTCGTCCACTCCCTTCGTCTACTCCCTTCTTCCATTCTCTCATCCCTTCCCCGCAGTGCCCCACGGGTTTCCACCTGCGGTGGGCGGCCAGGAAGTGTACCAGAACGGGCGGTTTGAGTGGCCCCACCAGAGGAGGTCGCCGGCGTGAGTTGGCCCCAGAGATATCAGGCAGGTTGCCGGCGAGGTAGGATGGAGTGAACAGAGGGCATTGGCCCCGTTCGGTGGCGGCCGATGCCCTCTGCGTTTCTGGGGGTGTGTTGCCCCGCAGTGGCCTGGTCTCAGGGCTCGTGCGGGGTTTCGATGCGGTCTTTCATGCGGTAGCTGCGGCCCTCCAGCAGCACCGGTTCGCAGTGGTGCAGAATGCGGTCCAGGACCGCACTGGTGAGGGTGCTGTCGCAGGCGAAGGTCTTGGGCCAGTCCTTGAAGGCTCGGTTGGTCGTGATGACCGTGGCGCCCTTCTCGTAGCGTCCGCCGAGGACCTGGAAGAGCAGGTCGGCTCCGGTGCGGTCCACCGGCAGGTACCCGAGTTCGTCGACCACCAGAAGTCGGGGCACCAGATAGCGCCGGATGGTGCGTCCGAGGGCGTTGGCGGGGATGGCCTCCGAGAGGGTGTTCACGATGTCGGCGGCGGAACAGAACAGGACGCGGTGTTCGCGCTGGCAGGCCTCGGCAGCGATGGCTGCAGCGAGGTGAGTTTTGCCCACGCCGGTGGGACCGACGAAGATCACGTTGGTGTTCTCCTCGATGAAGCGCAGCGTGGCGAGGTGCCGGACCTGGTCGCGGTTGATCTTCTTCGGCCAGGCCCAGTCGAACGCGTCCAGGCTCTTGCGCGCCGGTATGCGGGCTTCGCGCAGGCGCCGTTCCACGGCTCTGACGTGGCGCTGCTCGCTCTCGCCGGCCAGGAGCCGTTCGAGGAACTCCTGATGGGTGCGGTTGAGGCGGCCGGCGTCGGCCATCTCGGCGTGGACATTGGCGGCGGTCCAGGTCAGGTTGAGCTTTCGGAGGGTGGCATCGAGGTTCACGGGCGATTCTCCTGCGGTTCGCCGGCCGGGTTGCCGGTCAGATCGTAGAGGCTGAGGTCGGGTTCAGGCAGGGAGAGTTCCAGGAGGTCCTGGCGGCGGGTGACGTGCAGCGGTCCGGGCTCGGACTGCAGCCGTTGGCGGGTGTTGAGGATGGCCAGGATGTAGTCGGCGGCGAAGGCCCGGTGTTCGAGGGCATCGGCCAGGACGCGGGCGGTGTGGTCGCGGCCGTGGATGGCGGCCAGGGCGTTGATGCGCCGCAGGTGGCCGCGCCAGTCGGGGCGGCGCTCCTGCAGGCCGGCGAGGTAGGGTTCGGCCGCGGATCCCAGGGCCAGGAAGCCCTCCAGCAGCCGGCGGTCGGCGGCATGGCGGGTCTTCAGGATCAGGCTGCGTTCGTGTTCTGGGATCAGGATATCGTGCTTGCGGCCGTAGCAGCGCGAGTGGTCGGCGAGGGTGTGTCCGTCGGCCGGACTGGCGACCACGATGCGCTCGGCGTGGCGCCGCAGCACCACGTGGCGGGAGGCGAACTCGGCCGGCACGCTGTAGCGGTTGGTGTCCACCACGATGCGGAAGCGACTGTCGGCCACGGCCTGCTTCTCGACGCAGCAGTCGTGCGGCACGGGCGGCAGGGACCGCAGTCGGGCTTTCTCCTCGGCCGCGAAGACATCGGCCGGACGCTTCCCGGTGGCCCCGTGCAGGCGGACGTTGGCCTCGTTGACCAGCCAGTGACGCAGGGCCGCCTGCAACGCGGGCAAGGGTGCCGGTTCACGCCCGGCGAAGAACGCGGTGCACAGGTAGCCGATCCCCGACTCGACACGCCCTTTTTCGTTGGGGCAGTATGCGTTGCAGGGTTCCACCGTGAAGCCGTAATGACGTGCGAAGGCCGCATAGTCCGGGGTGATCAGCGGCGACCCGTCGGGCCGCAGGCCGCAGACGGCCGTGCGGCAGC
>CAIZKT010000462.1:0-3841 GCA_903933565.1 uncultured Victivallales bacterium
ACCGGCGACCTGGGCTTGGTCATGCCCGCGGCGTCCGCAACCCCTGGCGCGCCGCAGGGCAAGCGCCCCTGGCCCAAGGCCATGGCGGAACGCGCACAGGCATTGCGCACGGTCCTGGCGGCCTCGCCCGTCCCGGTGACGGTTGCGGACCTCGCCGCCCGCTTCACGCGCGCCCCCGTCGCCGACCTGACCGAACTCCTCGACACCCTTGTCCTGCTCGGCCTGGTCCGCCGCCTTGAGGACGGCCGTTGCGAGGCCTGCCGCTGACCCCAACGCCAGCGGTCGGGGCACTGGCGGCGCGCCGGCTCGGGGTGCAAGCGGGAGAGAATGCAGAGATGGACTCAGAGAGTTTCGCTACGAGCGGACGTGAGCCGCGCCCGACGCTGGGTTCAGCACGCAGCATGGGAGCATCATGGATGCCACGGATGAGAAATGAAACAGGGCCTGGACGTCGGCCAACGCAAATCAGTAGGGCGTGGTGGCTGCCAGTGTTTTTCCTGTTGGCAACCACAGCGGCGGCAAAGGCCGGTGACTTCACTTACACGGCCCGTGGCGGTGCCGCCACCATCACAGGGTACTCTGGCCCCGGCGGCGCAGTGACCATCCCGTCCACCATGGAGGGCAGAGCTGTTGCCAGCATCGGGTTGGCCGCGTTCGAAGGCTGCAACACCTTGACCAGCGTCACAATCCCCGACAGCGTCACCAGCATCGGGGGCTCTGCGTTCCATTCCTGCACCAACCTGGCCAGCGTCACAATCCCCGGCGGCGTTACCAGCATCGGGGGCTCTGCGTTCTCTTCGTGCACCAACCTGGCCAGCGTCACAATCCCCGAAGGCACGATCACAACCACGCTTGCCGCCGCCGGACAGGCCGTGGTGGGCGTCACCGTCAAGAGCTTCACTCCTGCGGCACTGGTCGTCATGTCTCCCGCAGGCGAAGACATAACCATCGGGATCGGCAAGGAAAGGGAAATCCCGCTGGAATGAGTTCTGACGGCAGGACGGTCGTCTCCATGGACGGCGGGGACAGCCAAAGCCTTCTTCACCTCGCGCGTCGCCGCTGAGAGCGTCAGCGCGCCGGTAACGGTTCTCTCTTGTACCGGCGCCGGAAGAACGGCAATGAACTGCTCCTAGCTGCTCTCGCGCTTCGTGATGCCAAGCGCGGCGAGGGTCGGTTGCTTCGCGGGTTCGGGTGGTAACAGAACGGGACCGCCCGAAACGTGGTTGCGTAACGTTACCGCGTTTCCGCCGCGTCCCGGTCCGGGCGTCCCGTCCGCCGCACCCTTCGCGCGTTCGGTCTCTCTGAGCGCACATTCCCCACCTCGGCGGAACCGTTGTGGTTGAATATCCGCTACGACCGGCGTCAGGGGTCTCCCTGCTCGCCGGCCGCAAGCCGCTGCCTGTGCCTGGAGAGCTCCAGCTCCACCCATAGGCGGGTCAGTTCCCTGTACCTCCTGTAGCACCATGGCCGACCGGGCGTGTGTTTTTTTCCGGGCAGATTGAGTCACGCTCGCCAGCGCGGCCGCCTACTTGGCAGGCACGACCGCGGCCATCGCCGCAGCGAGGATGCCGATGGCTTCTTCGATCTCGCTCTGGGTGACGGTCAAGGGCGGCAGCAGACGCAAGACGGTCTCGCCGGCGCTCAGGGCCAGCAGGCCATGCTCACGAGCGCGCACCAGGATGTCTTTGACCGGCACCGCCAGGTACACCCCAATAATCAGGCCCATCCCGCGGACTTCGCGGACGAACCCATGCTTCGCTTTAAGCCCCTCGAGCTGCCGACGGAGTAGCGCCCCCATCCGGCAGCAGTTCTCCAGGACGCCATCCTGGTCGAAGGCCTCGAACACGGCAATGCCCGCGGCGCAAGCCAGGGGCGTGCCACCGAAAGTGCTGGCGTGCGTGCCCGGCGTCAGGACCTGATCATACTTGGACTGGACTTCGAAGGCGCCAATGGGGACCCCGTTGCCCAAGGCCTTGGCCAGGCTCATGCCGTCCGGCTCGACCCCATACTGCTGGTACGCAAAGCAGGTGCCGGTCCGGCCCATGCCGCACTGCACCTCATCGAAGAGCAGCAGCAGGTTCCTGCGGTCACAGAGTTCCCGTACCCCTTTCAGGTAGTCCGGCCGAGCGGGGACGATGCCGCCTTCCCCCTGCACCGGTTCAAGCAAAACAGCCACCGTCTCCGGGGCCACGGCCTGCTCCAGAGCTGCCAGGTCGTTGAAAGGCACGAAACGGAATCCAGGCAGGTCGGGCGAGAAGCCCTTGCGGTACTTCTCCCGACCCGTTGCCGCCAGGGTCGCCAGCGTGCGGCCGTGGAAGGAGTCCTTCATGCAGAGAATCTCGAAGCGGCCCTGGTCATGGCCCCACTTGCGGGCGAACTTGATGAGCCCTTCGTTGGCCTCGGCGCCGCTGTTGCAGAAGAAGACGCGGCCCGCGAAGCTGTGCTCGGCGACGAGTGCCGCCAGGCGCGGTTGGTTCTCGTTGTAGAACAGATTGGACACATGCACCAGTTTGCCGACCTGCTCGCGGATCGCCGCCGTCACCCGCGGGTGGCAGTGCCCCAGGTTGCAGACGCTGATGCCCGCACAGAAGTCCAGGTAGCGCCTGCCCTGGCTGTCCCACACGCGGGCGCCCTGCCCGCGCACCAACATCAGATCGGCCGGTGGATACGTCCCGAGGACGTGCCGGTGTTGCTGCTCCATCGTCTTGCTGTAGTCTGTGTCCGCTGACATGGTTCGGTACTTCCTTTGCGATCGGTGGGTAGTCTCTGAGAGGAACGGCGGTGAGGTCTTGGCGTAAGCGCTGGACCCGGCGGCCAGACGCTACAAAACGGCGGACCGGTGCGGACCAACGCGCCAAAACGCGCCGGTAGTTCAGCCGTCCTGTCCGCCGACCGTTCGTCGCATCAGCTTGCGATCGAAGTAGTTGATGGACATGCCAGCGTCCACCACGAGGGTCTGGGCGTTGATGCCGCTCGAGCGTGGACTGAGCAGAAAGGCCACCGTGTCGGCCGCCTCCCGCGTCTCCAGCCCCCGACCGCGCGGAATCACCTGCTCGGCGTACAGATACGCATCGATGTAGCCCGGAATCCCGGCCGACGAGCTGGTCTTCAGCAACCCGGCCCCCACGGCGTTCACCCGGATCTCCGGAGACACCGCCACCGTCAAACTCTTCGCCAGAAACGCCACCGTCGAATCCAGCGCCGCCTTGATGGGCCCCATGTAGCCGTAGCTCTCCGATGCCATCCGGCTGGTCGAGATGGACAGGGTCACAATGCTGGCCTGCGGACTCAGTAGCGGCCGCAAATGATTCACCACGTTGACCAACGAGAAACAGGACACATCCACTGCCTGCAGGAAGTCGGCCTTGAGCGTCTCGTGGAACGGCCGCACACCCTGGCTGAAATTGGCGAAGGCGATCGAATGCACCACGCCATCGACCACGGAACCGATCGCCCCCAGCGCGGCCGGTAACGCCGCCACCTCGGCGTCGTCTTCCACGTTACAGGTCAGCACCGGGACCGCACCAAACAAGGCCTGGTTCCGCTCGCGCACCTCCGCGTCCCGGACCACATGCACAACCCGCGCCCCGGCCGCCGTGAGCACCTGGGCCACGGCCCAGGCCACGCTGCGCCGGTTCGCCACCCCAAACACCACAATCATCTTGTCCTGGAGCTGCAGAAAGTCCATGGGCGCATAGTATACCGGTTCTTGCGCCGCTCTCAACCTGAAATCATCCCCCGGGGCGCAGGTCAGTTCCGTAGGGGTTTCTGTTTCGATCGTCTCCGCTTCCGGCGAGCAGAACGGGTCACCTGACTCTTGGGGGAGACTTCCGGCGGGACG